>CAMOWP010000162.1 GCA_946628455.1 uncultured Clostridia bacterium
CCTTTCAACAAGTGAATTACTGAAAAGAATCGGCTGAGCGAAATTATCGCTCAGCTTTTTTTGAAAAAACTCTTGACAAAGCACAACAATTGTGTATAATTAAATTGTACACAATCAATACGTTTACAGGAGGTAAATTTTATGAGCATTTATGATTACAGCGTACCAATGGCAAAAGACGCAGGCGAGCTTAACCTTGCAGATTACGAGGGAAAGGTTATTCTCATTGTTAACACAGCTACGGGCTGCGGTTTCACTCCTCATTACAAGGATCTTGAGGAGCTTTACGAAAAGTATCACGAAAAGGGTCTTGAAATTGTTGACATTCCTTGCAATCAGTTCGCAGGTCAGACCCCCGGCACTGATGATGAAATTCACGAATTCTGCACTCTTAAGTACAAAACACAGTTCCCCCAGATGAAGAAGAGCAATGTAAACGGCGAAAATGCGCTTCCTCTTTATGATTATCTTAAGACTCAGAAGGGGTTTGAAGGCTTCGGCGGCGGTCCCGTTGCAATTGCTATGAAGGCTATGCTTAAGAAGCAGGATAAGGATTATAAGAATAATCCCGATATCAAATGGAATTTCACAAAGTTTGTTGTTGACAGGGAAGGCAACGTTGTTGCGCGTATTGAGCCTACAGCAGGTATGAAAGAGGTTGAAAAGTGCGTTGCAGCATTAATCTGAATTAAATAAAGTTTATTCGGAAGGCGCTTTGGCGCCTTCTTTATTTTGCGCGCAAAATAATATTTGACATTTATATATTATTAATATATAATAAGTTGGCGGAGAGGAAGAGAATATCGGAGTGTGGAATATGTATAAAAAATTCTTTAAAAGATTATTTGATATTGTTTTGAGCTTTATCGGGATTGTTGTGCTCTCTCCGTTATTTCTCATCATATCTTTATTAATCAAGCTGGACAGTAAAGGACCGGTTATTTTCAAGCAGGAAAGAGTCGGCCTTAATGCTCGGCTTTTTAATATTTATAAGTTCCGTTCAATGTGCGTTGGCGCTGAAAAAATCGGAACGGGGCAGTATTCCTTCTCAGGTGACCCGAGGGTTACTAAGATTGGCAGGATACTCAGAGCTACAAGCCTTGATGAAATCCCGCAGCTTTTCAATATTCTTAAAGGGGATATGAGCTTTGTCGGCCCGAGGCCGCCGCTTACATATCATCCCTGGCCGCTTGAAGATTATACAGAGCAGCAAAGAAGAATGTTTGAGGTAAGGCCCGGCATCAGCGGCTGGGCTCAGGTAAACGGAAGAAAAGAGGTTGAGTGGCACGAGAGAATCAGGCTCAACGTATGGTATGTTGATAACTGCTCCCTGCTGCTTGATATTAAAATCATTTTCAAAACTCTCCTCAAGGTTGCTAAAAATGAGGACAACCTCAATCACGGTGTAACCGTAATAGGCGGCGCCGCAGATGAGGTTGAGGCAGAAAATGAAGAAAGCGTAAATGTTTAATGCTTAAATATTTTTACATAACAAAGGACCCTGAGGTTGCAAAGATAGCTCAGAGCGCAGGCGTTGACAGAATATTTATTGATATGGAATATATCGGCAAGGAGCTTCGCCAGCCTCAGCTTGACACAGTTAAAAACAGGCATACCGTTCAGGATGTAAAAAACGTAAGAAAAGCTCTGAATAAATCCGAGCTGCTTGTAAGGGTTAATCCGATACACGCAAATTCCGAAAATGAGATAAACGAGGTCATTGCTGCAGGCGCAGACGTTGTTATGCTTCCGATGTGGAAAAGCGTTGAGGAGGTCAAAGCCTTTCTCGGCAATGTTGCAGGCAGAGCAAAAGCTATGCTGCTCCTTGAGCATAAGGACGCTGTCAGCTGCCTTGACGAGGTTCTCAGGCTTCGCGGAATTGACGAAATACATATCGGGCTTAATGATTTGTATCTCAGCCAGAAAAAGACCTTTATGTTCGAGCTTCTTGTTGACGGTACAGTTGACTCAGTCGCAGAGAAGATTAAGGAAAAGGGGATTCCGTTCGGAATCGGCGGAGTCGGCGCGGTTAAGAGTAATATGACCTTGCCTGCCGAAAACATTCTTGCCGAGCATTACCGCTTAGGCTCATCTATGGCAATTCTTGCAAGAGCCTTCTGCGATACCTCAAAAAGAACCGATTACAGCGAAATTGAAAAAATATTCAACAAAGGTATAAAAGCAAACAGAGAATATGAAGCGTTTCTTCGGAAGCAGGACAAGCCTTTTTTTGATGAAATGCACAGAGAAACCGAAAACGTTATTGAATCTATTAAAATAAAAATTCAGGAGAGCAGATGAAAGTTTTATTTGTTGCAACAGTAAGAAGCCATATCGGGCAGTTTCATATGCCGTTTATAGCTAAGCTCAAGGAGCTCGGCTTTACTGTTGACGCCGCTTATAAAGATAATTCTGAGCAGAAACAGGGGCTTGACACCTCAATTATCGACAGTGTTTACGAGGTTCCTTTTACCCGTGCGCCCTATAGCTTCGGCAATATAAAATCATATTTCGTACTCAAAAAGATTATTGAAAACGGAAATTATGACGCAGTTCACTGCCACACGCCTATGGGCGCAGTAATAACAAGGCTTGCTTCAAAGAGAGCCCGTAAAAACGGTATGAAGGTTATCTACACGGCTCACGGCTTTCATTTTTACAAGGGCGCGTCTAAGAAAAACTGGAAGATTTATTATCCCGTTGAAAAATATCTTGCAAAATATACCGATTGCCTCATAACCATAAATTCCGAGGACTATGAGCTCGCAGCTAAGGATTTTACCGAAGCGGGTCAGATTCTTCACGTTAACGGGGTCGGCGTTGAGCTTTCTCAGTTCAGACCTAAAACTGCAGAAGAAAAAGCCGAACTCCGTAAGAAATACGGATACAACGATAGTGATTTCCTTATGATTTATCCTGCTGATTTCTGCTTCAGGAAGAATCAGATGATGCTTATGCAGGCGCTTGAAATCATCGTTAAAAAGCACGGCAACGTTAAGCTGCTTCTCCCCGGGCTTCAGGACGGCGCTCAGGAATGCATTGATTTTGCCGATAGTCACGGACTTGATAAAAATGTTGAATTCTTAGGCTACCGCCGTGATATCTACGATTTCGCAGGGATGTGCGATTTATCTCTTTCCTCAAGCAGGCAGGAGGGGCTTCCGATTAATCTTATTGAAGCTATGGCTCTCGGTAACCCTATTGTTGCAACTGATGTTAGAGGCAATAACGATATAGTTGAAGACGGCGTGAACGGCTACCTCGTTAAGCTTAACGATTATGAGTCTATGGCAGACAGGATTAATTCTCTGATTGAAAACAGAGAGCTTCTTAATGAGTTTTCTGCAAGCTGCCTTAAGCTTGTTGAAAAATACAGCGTTGATAATGTTATTGAAGATATGACGAAGATTTATTCTTCACTGGGGCTGATTAAATGAGGATTCTTCATATGATTCCGGATATAGGAATAGCAAACGGAATAATGAGCGCAGTTCTCAATTTCGCCAAAGCAATGCCTGATGATATCAAATTTGACGTTGTTTATTTTCATGAAACTGAAAAAACGCATAAAGCTGATATTGAAGCGCTCGGCGGCAAGGTTTATAAAATAAGCAAGCCGAGTCCCAATCAGGTTAAATCAAAAGAGCTGACGAATTTTTTTAACAAGCATAAATGTGAGTGGAGCGCTCTTCATATTCACGCTCCGCACTTTGCAGTGTTTATTGCTCCTTTTGCTAAAAAGGCAGGAATTAAAAAAATCTGCGTTCACTGCCATTCAACTGAATATTCACTTAAGGGAAATTCAAAAAGAAATAAGCTTCTCAGCCTTTATTCAAAATATCTCATTAAAGATAAATTTGCCTGCTCTGAAAATGCAGGTAAAGTCTGGTACGGTAATAAGCCGTTCACGGT
>CAMOWP010000163.1 GCA_946628455.1 uncultured Clostridia bacterium
AAGCCGTAGCCTTCATATGCTCCTGACCGCAAACTGCAGACATATTGTAGCCGTTAGCAAGCGCTTTACAAAAGCAGATAAGGTCTGCCTTAAAGCCGTAATAATGGTCTGAGCCCTGAAGGTCAAGGCGGAATCCTGTTCTTACGTCGTCAATAATGAGAACCATACCGTGGTCGTCGCAGAACTTGCGGACTGCTGCCCACTGCTCCTTGGTTGCGCAAACGTTATCATAGAAATTACCGTGGTCGTACGGCTGAGCAATAAGGCCTGCAACATCTCCGCCGCAAGCGTCATAAGCTGCCTGCATTGCGTCAATATCAAACCACGGAACGATGATGTTGTTTGCAACCTCCTCGGGCATAATTCCGGGGTAGTCAGCCTTCTGGCACCACTGAAAATCGCCGTGGTAGTAACCCTTGAAGAACATTATCTTTTTCTTTCCCGTATGCGCTCTTGCGCACATAACGGAGAAGGTTGTTGCGTCCGAGCCGTTCTTCATAAAGAATGCCCAGTCTGCCATTGCAACCGTATCCTTGAGCATTTCAGCGCACTCAACCATTTTGTAAGACGGAGATGTTGTGCAGTTGCCCTGTCTGAGCTGCTCCATAGCAGCGGCGTCAACGTCGTCATCGCAGTAACCGAGAACGTTGGGGCCGTAAGCGCACATCATATCAATGTATCTGTTTCCGTCAACGTCCCAGAAATATGTTCCCTTAGCGTGGTCGCCCATAAGAGGCCACTTAGTTATCGGGAGCCATAAGCCCTCGGAAGGACCGAGATGACCGTAAATTCCTGAAGGGATAGCAGCAAGCGCTCTGTCAAACCATTCCCTTGATTTTTCGTGTGTATATTCGGGATATTTACTCATGCTCACCCCTCCTTATCCTAAGTATACCGCAACTCTGTCAAGTATACGGTTAATGTTATCAAGCATATTGCACATACCGGCCATATAGATATTGCCTGCGCAAAGCTCTGAAATAGTTGAAGCCGTTCCGTTGAAGAGACCGTTTGCAAGGTCAATAGTCTTGAACTCCATAATAGCTCTCGGAGTAGAGGGCTTTTCCTTGATAAGCTCAAGCTTATGGTCGCGGCAGCGGATAGTAACATAAACTGCGTCAGTAATACCCATCTGAACGTCGCCGTCGATAATGTATGAAGCTGAGCCCTTGCTTATTGAATCTTCATTTGCAAGCGCACAGATTGCGCCGCCGATTGTGTACATAGTAAGTATTGTTGATTTTTCAAAGAACTCTCTGTTTTTAAGGTCCTCCTCGCTCGGCATAAGATACTTTGTTAAAAGGTCCGTAAGCTTTGTGAAAGGGCCTAAAAGGAACTGTAAAACCTGAACGGGGTTCTTCGTCGGGATACCCGGCTTTGAGTTGTCAATTAAATCGTTGAATTTTTCAGGCGATGAAAACTTCATCTTGCAGGTGCAGCCGTAATCTCCCTCTGTAAACTTGCAGCCCTCCTGCGAAAAATGATACGTTACGCACGGTCCGTTTGTAACGTCAAAGCACAGAGCTACAGGCTTTTTGAGAGACTGACATACAGCCTTAGCTTCGTCAACCATATCGCAAAGGTTTTCAAGCGTTCTTAAAACGCCGTATGCGTTGACAAAGGCGAGAGCTTTTGCTTCCTTCATATAATTCCTCCTTACTTATTTTGCACTATCAAATACATATGTATTAATGTTGCACAAAATATCTCTGTATAGTCAAAATTATTATAGCATAATATATAAATAATAACAATAACAAATCTATGACAAAATACTCGCTGCTCGCCGGTTGGTTACAAAAAGAAACGGCAGGCTGCGCCTGCCGTTTAATTCCGAATTCCGGATTATTCTCCTATATGTTCAAAGCCCTGTGAAATGATTGTTCTTACGTGAGAATCGGCGAGCGAATAGAAAACGCTTTTGCCGTCTCTGCGGCTTTTAACAAGCTTGCTGTTTTTAAGAATTTTAAGCTGATGCGAAATGGCTGACTGAGTCATATTAAGCGCTTCAGCCAAGTCGCAAACGCAGACCTCGCATTCAAAAAGAACGAAGAGAATTCTTATTCTTGTTGAATCGCCGAAGACCTTGAAAAGCTCCGATAAATCGTAAAGGTCCGTTTCGTTCGGCATTTTTTCATTGACTATTTTAACTAAATCCTCGTGAACGTGCGTTGTTTCGCAGCATTCAATTTTATCGTGATTATGGCTCATTCATTTTCTCCTATAGTATAGAGTATTTCTTCAAATTTCGGCAGCCACCATTCTCTGTAGCCTGCCCTTGTGGGATGAATTCCGTTTGCCATGTAGAGCTTGTAATTCTCTTTTGAAACGGCGTTCATATCCTCATCATTCCATAAATCGAGGATGATAATTCCCCATTTATCCTGAATTTCATAAAGCAGCTTCACCATTTTTTCATACTGCTCGCTGTCATACTTAGTGCCCGTATAAAAGATAACTGGACAGCCCCAAGTGTCGTTGACATATGAAATAATATACTCAATGGCGCCGGCAACGGTCTTTGTGTCAAAATCTTCTTCGCTGAAGCCTGAATCAACCTTGCCGAGCGGCTTTTTCTTTGTTGCGTCGTTGGTTGAAAGCTGGCAGATAAATGCGTCAGGCTTGATATTTTTATCTATCTTTTTCAGCCTTGAAACGTAAGATTTTTCGCTTTCGTCAACAAGGCAGGTGCCCGAAACGGCTTCCTTTACAGGCTTAATGCCGTCGCGCTTTTCAAGATAATCAACAAAGCTTTCGCCCTTTGCGGCAGAGCCGTAAGTAACGGACGAGCCGAGGAAGATAATTGTTTTATCCTTAATTGGACTGCTCTCAAGCGCCTGAGTGCTTTTTACGCTGTATTTTTCATTGTTTCCCTTTGCAAACATACCCTGCGATTTTCCAATCGGAATCATAATTCCCGCTAAAACGGCTAATATAACAACCGCCGCGATTATTGCCTTCTTTTTCATATTCTCACCGAAATTCCGTTTTCTCTGAGATATTTTTTAAGCTCGGGAACGGGCAGCTCGTTGAAATGGAACAAGCTTGCGGCAAGCACCGCGTCAGCCTTTCCCCTTGTAAGAACGTCTGAAAAATGCTCAGCCTTGCCTGCTCCGCCCGAAGCGATAACGGGTATTCCCACATTTTCGCTGACAGTTCTTGTAAGCTCAACGTCGTAGCCTGTTTTCTGCCCGTCGCAGTCCATAGACGTAAGGAGTATTTCGCCTGCTCCGCGCTTTTCGGCTTCAACAGCCCACTTTATTGCGTCAATCCCCGTAGGAACACGCCCGCCGTTAAGGTAAACCTCCCAGCTCTCTCCGTTTCGCTTTGCGTCAATAGCGCAGACTACGCACTGCGAGCCGAATTTATACGCCGCTTCGTTGATAAGCTCAGGGTTTCTCACTGCGGCAGAGTTAACGGAAATCTTGTCAGCGCCTGCTCTGAGAAGCTCTTTAAAATCGTCAACGCTTGTTATTCCGCCGCCAACCGTAAACGGAATAAAAACCTGCTGCGCCACTCTTTCAACAATGTCAATCATCGTGCTTCTTCCTTCGTGGCTTGCCATAATATCAAGCAAAACGAGCTCGTCTGCGCCCTGCCTGTCATACGCCGCAGCACATTCAACAGGGTCGCCCGCGTCCCTTAAATTAACGAAGGAAACGCCCTTTACCACCCTTCCGTTTTTTACGTCAAGGCACGGGATAATTCTTTTAGCATACATACCCTACACCTCCGCAAAATTCTTAAGTAGCTGAAGCCCGACCTCGCTGCTTTTTTCAGGGTGAAACTGAGTTGCCGCAACAAGCCCCTTCTGAACGGCGCACTGAATTTCAACGCCGTACTGAGTTGTTGCCGCAACCG
>CAMOWP010000164.1 GCA_946628455.1 uncultured Clostridia bacterium
TTTTCGGATGTAAGTTTGCCAACGTTCAGCCCCATTCGGGCGCACAGGCAAATACGGCTGTATATCTTGCTCTTCTTAAGCCCGGCGACACCGTTATGGGTATGAGCCTTGACAACGGCGGACATTTAACTCACGGCTCACCTGCCAATATTTCGGGTAAATATTTCAACTTTATTCCATACGGAGTAGACGAAAACGGATACATTGACTATGACGCTTTTAATAAGCTTGTAATTAAAAATAGGCCAAAGCTTGTTGTTGCGGGCGCTTCGGCTTATCCCAGAGAGATTGACTTTAAAACAATGGCTGACATTGCTCACGCAAACGGAGCAATGTTTATGGTTGATATGGCTCACATTGCAGGTCTTGTTGCTGCAGGACTTCACCAGTCTCCGTTCCCGTGGGCAGACGTTGTTACAACTACTACTCACAAGACGCTCAGAGGTCCGAGAGGCGGACTTATTCTCTGCAATAACCCATACCTTGCAAAGAAGCTTAATTCAGCTGTATTCCCGGGCTCACAGGGCGGTCCGCTTATGCACGTTATCGCAGGTAAGGCTGTAAGCTTCGGCGAGGCTCTTAAGCCCGAGTTCAAGGAATATCAGAAGAGAGTTATTGAAAACGCTCAGGCGCTTGCCGAGGGACTCACAAAGAGAGGGCTTAACCTTGTTTCAGGCGGAACGGACAACCATCTCTGCCTTCTTGATTTAAGAGGAACGGGCGTTAACGGCAAGGAGCTTGAAAACAGACTTGACGAGGTACACATTACTCTTAACAAGAACACAGTACCCAATGAGCCTCTTTCACCGTTCGTTACAAGCGGTGTTCGTATCGGTACTCCTGCCGCTACAACAAGAGGTCTGGGCACAGAGGATTTTGATAAAATCGCAGAGTTCATTTATCTTGCTATTACTGATTTTGATAATAAGAAAGAGTATATACTCAGCGGCGTTAAGGAGATCTGTGACAAATATCCTCTTTATGAATAACTGATATGATAAAAATTTTCGCTAAAATATTCGGCTTAATTATGGGCGCATTTTATGCGCTCTTTAAGCTGAAAAAGACAGAAAACAAAATAGCGTTTATATCAAGGCAGAGCGAAACTCCGTCAAGCGACTTCAGACTTCTTATGCACGAGTTGAGAGTGAATTATCCCCAGTATAAAATTGAGTGTCGCTGTAAGATGATACCGAGCGGAATTAAAGGGAAAATCAGCTACGTTCCCGAGCTGTTTAAACAGATGAGGGCTATGGCGACGTCAAGGGTTGTTGTTCTTGACGGTTACTGTATTTTAGCCTCTATGTTAAAGCACAAAAAGGAGCTAAAGATAATCCAGCTCTGGCATGCGCTCGGCGCATTTAAAAAGTTCGGCAAAAGCATTCTTGATATGGAGGGCGGAAAGTCCTCTGAGGTTGCCGAGGCGTTTAAAATGCACAACAATTATGGCCTCATTGCCGCAAGCGGCGATAAGTGCGTTCCTCATTTTGCCGAGGCGTTCGGTCAGAGTGAAGAGAAGTTTGTACCTATCGGTATTCCGCGAATGGATTACCTTACCGACGAAGAGGAAAACAAACGCCTGAGAGAAGCTATAATCAGTAAATATCCTACGCTTGACAACGGGCGTAAAAACATACTTTACGTTCCGACTTTCAGGGATACTGACGAGGATAGAGCTGCGCTTGAGGAAGCGACGGCGGCGCTCGTTAAAAGAGTTAATTATGACGGCTTCAATCTTATTGTAAAGCACCACGTTGTTGACACAAACAAAGAGGAGATTTACACCGACTCAAACACTAACTGTATCAGCGGCGAAAGCTTTACGGGTATGGAATTTATGGCGGTTGCCGACTATGTTGTAACCGATTATTCCTCTTCGCTTTTTGAGGCGCTTTTAAAGGATATACCGCTTTATCTTTACTGTTTTGACAGCGAAAAATATATAAATGAGCGCGGCTTTTATATTGACTTCTGGCGCGATATTCCCGCTTTGTATTCCAAAAATGCAAAGGGAATATGTACCTTTATTGCGCAGGATAAAAGAGCTGACAAGGAGCGTATTGACTCTTTTAAAGAGGCATACGTCAATAAGAAATTTGAAAGTATTACTGCCGTATGGGCTGAGATTATTGACGGGCTTATAAAGGGCAGTTACGATAAAAGATATAATTATAATAATGAGCAGGATTAAATCGTTAGCTTATCCGCACCTTCAGAAAATGCGGTACGCGTCACTTATTAAAAAGTATAACTCAGCAAAGAAAATGCCGATGAAAGAAAACGGCATTCTTATGCTGTCTACCTCTAAGGGCAAGCTTGGCGGTAATCTTCTTGCAATAAAAAACTATATTGAAAAAAACGGACTTAATTATAACATAAGGGTTATTACAAGTCCCGATATGCCTGATGAAAACGAGCTCGCAACGCAGCTTGCAACGTCAAGGTTTATTATGGTTGACGACTTTGAGCCGATGGTTTACGTTCTTGATTTAAGGCACGGACAGAAGCTTATTCAGGTGTGGCACGCAATGGGCGCGTTTAAGCGTTTCGGCTACGCGAGAGAAACGGCTGAAAAGAATTCGCTCACCCATAAAAACTATACAGCGGCGATATGCTCTTCGCCTGAGATTGCAGGCGTTTACGCGCAGTCATTTGGGATAAGCGAGGATAAAATCAAGGCTGTAGGAACGCCGAGAACAGATTTGTTTTTTGATGGGGAATATGTTGAGGCGGCGAGGAAAAGACTGTTTTCTCAGTATCCTCAGCTTGAGAATAAAAGAGTTATGATTTTTGCGCCTACGTTCAGGGGCGACAGCGTAAACGACGGCTTTTATCCCGAGGAATTTATTGACCTTGACGCGCTTTCAGACGAGCTTGGAGAAGAGTGGATGATTATTCTTAAGCTGCACCCGTTTATTAAAAATAAGCTCGCTTTTAAATCGGACAGAGTGATTGATATGTCGGGCGAAAGAGAGATTAACGATTTGCTCTTTATTTCCGACGTGCTTGTTACCGACTATTCATCTGTGATTTTTGAAAACGCGGTAATAGGCAACGCGGCTGTTCTTTACGCTCCCGACCTTGAGGAGTACACTGCAGGCAGAGGCTTCTACTTTGACTACGGGGAATACGCTTGCGGCGAGATTGTTAAAAGTAAAGACGAGCTTGCTTCAGCTATTAAAAGAGCTGATAAAAACTCCCCTAAAATGAAGGCGTTTAAGGAGCGCTTTGTAGCTTTGTGCGACGGAAAATCATCAGAGCGCTTTGTTGAAAAAGTATTGGAGGAAAGATAAATGTATTCACTTTCAGATAAATTTGCAGGAATGAAGCCCTCGGCTACGAGGGAAATTCTTAAGGTTACGAGCGAACCGGGAATGATTGCGTTTGCAGGAGGCTCGCCTGCTATTGCGGCGTTTCCTGCCGAAGAGGTAACTAAGCTTTCTAACGAGATACTTACCGAGAACGCTGTTTCTGCGCTTGTTTACGGAGTGTCTGAGGGATACGAGCCGCTGAGAAAAACAGTTAAGGAGTGGCTCAAGAGAAGAGAAAACGTAGGCACTGACGACGATACGGTTATTATTACCGCAGGCGGTACTCAGGTTATGGATATTGCAACGCGTATTCTTACAAGCGAGGGCGATACAATAATCTGCGAGGAGCCTTCGTTTGTTGGCTCGCTCAATTGCTTCCGCTCTCACGGGCTCACGCTTGCGGGAGTTCCGATTGACGCAGACGGAATGAATATTGAAAAGCTTGAAGAGACGATTAAGGCAAATCCAAATGCTAAGTTCATTTATACGATACCTAACTTTCAGAACCCCGGCGGCACGACGCTTTCGCTTG
>CAMOWP010000165.1 GCA_946628455.1 uncultured Clostridia bacterium
TTTCAGCAGATGAAAGTTTTTGCGTGAAAACGCTTTTCAGCCCCTTTTCAATTGCATAGTCAATAACTTTATTGTACTCTCTTTTGGTGATTTGTCTGTTAATTTCGGGGAACTCTGCAAGCTCTCCGCACGGAACGTACTGCGCCATAAGCGAAATTAGCCGCTCTTTGTGATTTTCCGAAAGGTAATCAATTACTTTAAGGCTCTCCTTTGTGTTGGCGGGAAGAACAAGGTGCCTGATTATAACGCCACTTTTCATCATCCCGTTTTCATCGAAAACATCTTCGCTTTGCCGGCGGCACATCTCCTTTATCGCAGCCTTTGCCGCCTCGGGGTAATCCTTCGCGCCGCTGTATCTTTCAGCCTTTTCGGGAGTTACGTATTTCAAATCCGTAAGGTATATGTCAACAAGCCCGTCAAGCGATTTCAGCGTTTCAACGCTCTCGTAGCCCGACGTGTTATAAACAATCGGAACAGGGGAGCGCCATTTTTTCAGCACCTCGGCAAGCTGCAGGGCATAGTGAGTCGGGTTAACAAGATTTATGTTTTCGGCGCCGTCAGCTATAAGCCTTTCAAATATTTTTATAAGCTGCTCTTTTGTAACCTCTCTGCCTTTATTCTGATGTGAAATCTCATAATTCTGGCAGTAAACACATTTTAAATTGCAACCGCTGAAAAACACCGTGCCGCTTCCGTTTTCGCCGCTTATGCAGGGCTCCTCCCAAAAGTGAAGCGCAGCGCGCGCAATGCGAAAAGCACCCGGACTTTTGCAGTATCCAAGCGTCTTTTCTCTGTCAATATTGCATTTTTTCGGGCACTGTGAACAAATCATAATAACGCCTTGTAAATATCGTTTTTCTTAAACGGAGTTGACGAGGCAATTTCCTTTGCCGCGGCGTTAACGCTCATTCCGTTTTCAACAAGCTTTTTCGCCGTTTCAATTGCCTCCTCAAGAGTCATTTCAACAGCGCTTTCCTTCTTGCCTTCAAGGATTAAAACGAACTCGCCCTTCGGCTTATTTTCCGTATATCGCTCAACGGCTTCGCTGAGAGTAGTTCTTATTACCTCCTCGTGAAGCTTTGTAATCTCTCTTACAAGCGCGATTTTTCTGTCTCCGAAGGCGCTGTAAAAATCCTTAAGCGTGTTGAGTAGCTTGTGAGGAGCCTCGTAGAATACCATAGTACGCTTTTCATCCTTAAGCTCCTCAAGGTGCTCGCGCCTCGATTTTTTTGCAACGGAAAGAAAGCCCTCAAAGGTGAAGCGCCCCGTCTCCATCCCCGAAAGCGCAAGCGCGGTAGTCAGCGCAGTTGCCGAAGGGACGGATTCAACCCTGATTCCAAGCTCGTGGCACATCCTCACCAAATCCTCGCCCGGGTCGGAAATTGCCGGCATTCCCGCGTCTGTTACTATTGCGCAGCTTTCGCCTGCGAGTATTCTGTTTGTAATTATTTCTCCTCTTTCGCGCTTGTTGTGCTCAAAGTAGCTTACCATCTCTTTTTTTATTCCGAAATGGTTGAGGAGCTTCAGCGTAACTCTTGTGTCCTCAGCGGCAATGAAATCAACTGCGCCGAGCGTTTCAACAGCCCTCGGAGAAAAATCTCCGAGGTTGCCGATAGGAGTTCCCACTATAAATAGCTTTCCTGAATTACTCAAAATAATATACTCTCGTTTCGTATGGTCTTGTTCTGAAGCCGTTATTCTGAACGGTTAAATTCTTGTAGTTGCAGAGAATAGGCTTGCCCTTCTCAAGGTCAAAGCCCTTCGGAGCCTCAAACGCAACGTTCTCCTCGGTGAACGAGTTTATAACAAGCAACCTCTTGCCGTTGTAATTTCTCTCATAAACGTAAAGCTTGTCGCTGTTTTTGTAATGCTCCTTGTAATCGCCCCAAATTGCAACCTCGTTTTCCTTCTTGAACTTGATTAACGCCTTGTAGTGATTGAGGATTGAATCGGGGTCGTTCATCTCCTTTTCGGCGTTAATCTCCTTGTAGTTCTTGTTAACGGGGAACCAGGGAGTGCCGGTTGTAAAGCCTGCGTTTTCGCTTGAATCCCACTGAACGGGCGTTCTGCAGTTATCTCTTGTTGATTTTACTGCGTTCTCCCACGCCTTGTCCTTGTTCATATGAATTTTTTCAGTGAACACCTTGTAATTGTTCTTAACAAAAACGTCCGCGTAATCGTCAATTGAGTCAAGACGGGTGTTGAGCATTCCTATTTCCTGACCCTGGTAAACGAAAACGGTGCCCTTCTGAAGCATATACATATTAGCAAGCATCTTGCCTGATTCCGTTCTGTATTTCTCGCTTCCGTAACGTGAGATGATTCTCGGGTGGTCGTGATTTTCAATGTAAAGCGTGTTCCACGCCTTGCCCTCAAGCTCCTTCTGCCAGCGTGAAAACGCGCCCTTCATTCGCTTGAGGTTAAACGGCCTTTGAAGGAAATCGATTAAAAATGCGTCCGCGTCAATATGCTGGAAATGGAACATTAAATCAAGCTCCTTGTTGTCCTCGCTTATGTATTTAAGCGCGGTGTCGGGAGTCATCAGCGGAGCCTCGCCTACCGTGAAGCAGTCGTAATCGTCAGTAACCTCTCTGTATTCCCTGAGGTATTTGTGGATGTTCGGGCCGTTCATATAGTGCTCGATTCCGCAGGCTGTGGGGATTGGGAAGCCGTTGGGGAGGCCGTTCTTCTTTGAAATGAAGGTGATTACGTCCTCGCGGAAGCCGTCAACGCCCATGTCAAGCCAGAAGCGCATAATCTCTTTAACCTCTTCACGAACCTTCGGGTTATCGTGGTTGAGGTCGGGCTGCTTCGCCGCGAAAATGTGCATATACCATTCGTCAAGCGCGCTGTCATATTCCCACGCCTTGCCCTCGAAAACGGAAAGCCAGTTGTTCGGCGGCTTCTTGGCGCTTTTGCCCTTGCGCCAGAAATAGTAATCGTGGTAAGGGGAGGATTTATCCTTTGATTTTATGAACCATTCGTGCTCGTCAGACGTGTGATTAACTACGAGGTCCATTATAACCTTTATGCCTCTCTTGTGCGCCTCGTCAAGCACCTTTTTAAATAAATCAAGGTCGCCGTATTCGGGGTGAATATTTTTGTAATCTGCAATGTCATAACCGAAATCAGCGTTCGGGGAAGGGTAAAGCGGTGAAAACCAGATGCAGTTTATGCCTAAATCCTTAAGGTAATCAAGCTTTGAAAGCACGCCCTCAAGGTCGCCTATGCCGTCTCCGTTTCCGTCGCAGAAGGAGCGTGGCCAAATCTGATAAACAACAAGAGTTTTATACCACTCATTGTTAAACTTTGCCATAAATATACCTCCTTAAATACTATGCTTTAAGTATATCACATCAAACCTTAATTGTAAATGAAGATAATAAGATTAACCCTCGCCGCCTTCATAAGAAAATTAACTCTTGACAAATTCTGAATATTATTATAGAATATCTAAGCGCTTTAAAGAAAGCAAACGCGAGCAAAGCAATCAAATTACAATTGAATAAAATCGAGGTGTAACTCAGTTTACACAGGGCTCCCGAAAAATCGAAGATTTTTTGGGAAAAGGAAAAACATACGGAGTGATTTTTAGTATTTTGTTTGCAAAATGCTTCAATCACGCAGGATGTTTAGACGCAGTGCCTGCTTTGGGAGCGCGAGCAAAGCAATCAAATTACAATTGAATAAAATCGAGGTGTAACTCAGTTTGGCTAGAGTGCCTGCTTTGGGAGCAGGATGCCGCAGGTTCAAGTCCTGTCACCTCGACCAGTTGGAGTGTTCATAGCGGATTCGGTATGAACACTCCTTTTT
>CAMOWP010000166.1 GCA_946628455.1 uncultured Clostridia bacterium
GCTTCAAACTCGTCTGCGTAATCAGCGTTTGCCTCATCATCCTTATCATTGAGCCATTTCATATGAAGAGCAATGCACTCTGCAATGTTGCTGTCGTCAATTTTTTCAAAACACCAGTCGGGATTATTCTTTTTAAAATTTGTGACGTGATTTCGTTTGGAATGATATTTCTTTCCGCCAAGCGACGCCATTTTATCGGTTTTATAAATGTAATCGTTAAGGCCGTCGTCAAAGCTGTAGGTGAATTTTCCCGTAAACGCCTCCTGAAGCAGAACGAGGTAACCCGCGGTAACTCCGTAAATAACAGGCTTTACTCCGTTATTTTCAGCGTCGGCAATTATCTGATTTACTGCGTCGGTAAAATCGCCCTCGCCGAGCGGAAGCGAATAGGAGATATCGTCCCCCGTTCCCCATCTGCATATGAAGAAATCCTTATATTTACAGATTTCCGAATTATATGAATCAGCCCAGATATATGTATTTCCGAAGGTGTACTCGCAGCTCATTGACGCCGCGTGCTTAAGGCATTCGTCAACCCAGCTCTTGTCTGAAAGCTCAGGCTTTTTAAATTCAAGCATTGCTAAGTTCCTTTTCTACTATCTCAATAATCCTGTTATGTATTTCTTCAATTGAAAGCGGATTTTCGCCGTCTGAGCATTCGACTACTCTCCAGCCCTGCTTTTCAGCCGCGTAAAGAGCCGAGCTTCTGCAGCGCTTTAAAAATTCAACGTCAGCCTCGTGAACGTCCTTTTTGCCCTCGTCGCCGTTATATCTTGAGGTCATAAGCCTTTGAGAAATCTCAACGGGCATATCAAGATATATAACTGCGTCGGGGCGCGGAATTCCGATTTTGTTATATTCAAAATCCTCGCTCCATTCAAGGTAGCTGTCCCACTCAGCTTTGTCAAGCTTTTCCATCTGATAAATTGAATTGGAGGTTGCGTATCTGTCTGCAAGAATAACCACTCCGCTTTCGTATTCCTTCTTCCATTTCAGCTTGAAGGAGGCGAAGCGGTCAACAGCATAAAACGCGCCTGCGGCATAAGCGTTGACGTCGTCTGCGCTTTTACCGAACTCACCTGCAAGATACATATTTACAAGCGTGCTTGACGGCGATTCATAATCGGGAAGCTTAATCTTTTTATACTCAATTTTGCTGTTTTGAAAATACTTTTCAAGCAGCTGAGTCTGCGTTGATTTTCCCGAGCCGTCAAGGCCTTCCATAATAATAAGCTTAGGCATTGTTTTTTCGTCCTAACTTTCTTTTGTTACCGTTTTCATCAACGATATAAGTGTTTTCAAGCTGCGCAATAAGGCTTGCTTTATAGGCGTTAATGTACTCCTGACGAAGCACCTTCTGCTCCTCAAGCTCCTCGTGAGTTAAGCCTTCCTCGGTTTTTGCTTTACGTGCAAGCTCGTTGATTCTGTCAAGTTTCTTCTGTTCCATTAATCCAAAAAGTCCTTTAATTTCTTGCTTCTGCTCGGGTGGCGCAGCTTTCTGAGCGCTTTGGCTTCAATCTGGCGTATGCGCTCACGCGTTACGTTGAACTCCTTGCCTACCTCTTCAAGAGTTTTCGGGTTGCCGTCCTCAAGACCGAAGCGAAGCCTTAACACCTTGGCTTCTCTTGGTGTAAGAGTCTGCAGCACCTCGTCAAGCTGCTCCTTAAGAAGGCTCATTGAGGCAGCGTCTGCAGGTGCGAGCGCGTCGTCATCGGGGATGAAATCACCGAGGTGGGAATCCTCCTCCTCGCCTATCGGAGTTTCAAGAGACACGGGGTCCTGCGAAACTCTGAGAATTTCTCTTACCTTGTCTACGCTCATATCAAGATGCTCGGCAATTTCCTCGGGAGTCGGCTCATGGCCGTTAACGTGAAGGAGCTGAGATTTTGCCTTTTTAACCTTGTTTATTGTTTCAACCATATGAACTGGAATTCTGATGGTTCTTGACTGGTCTGCAATAGCTCTTGTAATTGCCTGTCTTATCCACCAGGTTGCATAGGTTGAAAATTTGAAGCCCTTGTTATAATCAAACTTATCAACCGCCTTGATAAGCCCGAGGTTACCCTCCTGAATCAAATCAAGAAACTGCATACCTCTTCCTACGTATCTCTTTGCAATGCTTACAACAAGCCTGAGGTTAGCCTCGGCAAGCTTCTTTTTTGCCGCGGTGTCGCCGTCTGCAATCCGCATAGCAAGCACCTGCTCCTCCTCGCCTGTAAGAAGAGGAATAGTTCCGATTTCCTTAAGATAAACCTTAACGGGGTCATCCATAGCGGCGTTATCGTTAACAGCAACGGTATCTGCCGCGTCAGTCTCCTTGGGAAGGTCAACCTCAAGTGTGATTCCGCTGAGAGCCTCTGCCGAAAAATCGTCGATAATTGTAACGTTGGCAGCGTCAATCATATCATTGAGCTTTTCGAGCTCGTCAACGTCAAGGTCAAGCTCAACTATAACGTTGTCAATTTCCTGAGCGGTAAGATTACCCGAAGCCTTGCCCTTTTCAACAAGCTTTTTAAACGCCGCAATTTTCTTATCCTCTTTAGTTACGGGAGCCTTTGTGTTTTCCTTCTTTGTCTTATCCATATCAGTTCTCCTCTTCTTTATTGTTAGTTTTTTTATCCTTGAGCTTTTTCATAAGCTCCATAAAATCATCATCACTGAGAGCGCCTGCGTCAACGCCCTGCTTCTTCCTGTTCTCCTCAATAACTGATTCCATGCACTCCCTGAATTCAGCTTCGTAATCCTTGCTGTCATTAAAGGTGTTAACAAGCTTTGAAAGCTCGCTGAGCTCGGAATCGCTGAGGTACTGGCTGTAAAGCGAAAGGTCTGTGTCAATTCCCTTGTCAATAAAATCAAGGGTTAGCTTGTACAGCTTTCTTGTCAGCCCCTCTGAGAGCTGCGCTTCGTCAAAATCAGCACAGTATTTAGCGCATTTCGGATACCTCAGCAGAATTGAAAGCATTCTGTTTTCAGCCCTGACCTTGCGGGGCGTTGCAGATTTTTCAAAGCTTTCTCTTGCTGATTCGCGCTGATAGCTCTGCCGCTCACGCTCATAGGTGCGCCGTCTGTTAAGATATTTGCTGCGGCTTTCGTTCTGCCTGAGCTGAGCCATAACGCTTTCCTTTTCAATTTTAAGCTCCTCGCAGATTCTTGAAACATAAAGCTCCTGCTCAATTTTTGAAGCGCTTGCCAATAGTTTAGTCAATTCGTTGAGAAAGTCAAGCCTGTCCTGCGTTGATGTGAGATTATATTTGTTCCTGATGTTCAGAATTTCAAACTCAATTTCATTAGCAGAGCCGTCAAGCATTGCGGCAAAACGTTCCCTTCCCTGATTTTTTATAATTTCGTCAGGGTCCTTGCCGCCCGAAAGCGCAGGGATACGAATTTTTATATCAGCGTTTTTAAACATACCGATAGCCTTATTCGTAGCTTTTCTTCCCGCCTCGTCGTTATCGTAGCAGATTATAACCTCGTCGGCATATCTGCAGATGAGCCTTACCTGCTCCGCGGTCAGCGCCGTTCCGAAGCCTGCAACGGCGTTTGTAAAGCCCGCCTGGTGCATTGCGATAACGTCCATCTGACCCTCGCAGAGAATCAGCGAATCCTCGCCTGAATCCTTAGCGAGATTCAGCGCGAAAAGCTCGTTGGTTTTCTTATACACAAGCGTTTCGGATGTGTTTATATATTTTCGTTTGTCGCCCTTGTCAATGTCACGTCCGCTGAAGGCAATAACATTTCCTCTTATGTCAATAACGGGAGTCATAGCTCTGTCTCTGAAGAAATC
>CAMOWP010000167.1 GCA_946628455.1 uncultured Clostridia bacterium
AAAAGATATTGACGATAAAAGTCTCTTCCGTAATCCTGTACACAGAACGATGGCGCGCCGAAGCGAGGCGTACCGATATAAGTACGGTGGGAATTTTTTACGCGCGCTCAGCCTTGATGAAGAAGACCGCTTGCTCTACAAGGATATGCTTATCTTTAAAATCAGCAGAAACAAAAGCAAGGTGTGCACCGTTTTAACAACGGATATCTCAAACGGAATAATGACCGTTGAAATGCTTGTTGCAAGCTGGCTGCTCGGCGTTACCGCCACTCCTCCCAAGTTATTAATCAAGGCAGGCGGTGAGCTTATTGAGCCCGTCATAAGCGATTATCCTCACAAGCTGAGCAGAACAAGAGACGGCGAGGAGCCCTATTACAGCCTCTGCACTGCGCAGATACCGCTTGACGGAATTAAAAAAGGGAAAACGCTTAAGGTCAGGCCCTGCCTGATGTTCGGCGAGAGGCTCTGTAATCTGAGTATGTCCTACGGTAAATTCTGCACAAGCGCAAATGAATTTCCCGCCGCATTTAATATATTCGGAAGCTTCGTAGTAAAACGCTTCAGAACTGTTATACACATAACCAAATCCAGCAGCATTGACCTTGACAGGCGGGAGCTGAAAAAGGAGGCGCTGAAAGAGCTGCTTCACAGCAGAAGCTACAAGGCGTTAATGCTTCGCATAATATTTGAAATATACAAGCGGCTTGTAAAACGGCGCGGTGAAATCTGGCTTCTTTCAGACAGAATTGACAATGCGGGAGATAACGGCGAGGCAGTTTTCAGTTATATCTGCAAGCACAAGCCGCGCGGAGTCCGCCCGATTTTCGTTATCGGACGGGACGCTCCTCGCGAGGTTGTTAAAAGGCTGCGCGGTACGGGCGAAACCGTATTTTTTGAGAGCAGAAAATATAAATATCTGTTTCTCCTCTCAAAAAAGATTATATCCTCGTCCGCAGGCGAGTTTACAATAAGGCCGTTCGGCGCTGATACAGCATATTATAACGATTTAATAAAATATAAATATTATTATCTTCAGCACGGCGTCGCCTGCGCAGATTTATCAGTATGGCTTAACCGATTTAACAAAAATATATATAAAATCTTCGTTTCGGGTCAGGCGGAGGGCAAAAGCTTTTCCGAAGGAAAGTATTATTACGGAAGCGATAACGTTGCGCTTTGCGGTCAGGCTCGCTTTGACAGGCTTTATAACGACACAAAAAAGCAGCTTCTTATTCTTCCCACATGGAGAAGAAGCATTAAGGAAAGCTATAACGAAAAAACTCAGAGCGTTTATTTTGATGGCTTTAAAGAAACTGAGTATTTTAAATTTTACAATTCGCTTATAAATGATGAGAGATTGCTCGGGGTTATGCGGGAAAAGGGCTATAACGGCCTTTTCTGCCTTCACCCGATTCATAAGGAGCAGGCTGTTGACTTTGTGGAAAACGACGTTTTCTCCGTAAACAAAGGCTACATTGATTATAACATGGTGTTTGCTCAGTCAGCCCTTATGGTAACGGATTACTCAAGCGTTTTGTTTGATTTTGCCTATCTTCGTAAGCCCGTTGTCTACTCACAGTTTGACAGAGATGAGTTTTTTGAAGAGCAGATTTATAACGAGGGCTATTTTTCATACGAGGAAAACGGCTTCGGCAGGGTTTGCTACGATTACGAGGCGACCGTTGATGAGATAATAAGAATAATTAATAACGGCTGCAAAAATGACGGCAAATATATTGAAAGGGTTAACAGCTTTTTTGAATTCAGCGACAGTAATAACTGCGAACGAATTTACGCTGCCCTGCTCGGCGAATAATGATTACCCAAACAAAAAGCACAGTGTTTATTACACTGTGCTTTTACCTTTATTAATAAAGCTTTGCGAGCCTTGGAAGCGCGTTATACAGCTCAAAATGCTTGTTGAACCATTTGTTGATAAACGCAATTATGTTTCCGTTGCAAACTGCGATAACGAGCGTTCCCCAGGTTATTCCGATAAACTTATGAAACAGCGTTAAGGTCAGTGCAACGCTGATAATAAGAAAAACAAAATCGTATGACAACTTGAATTTTCTTAAATCGAGCTTCTTTTCTTCAACTACCGTTCTCACAAAATAATCCCACATACACGGAGCAAGATAAGTGTTCATAAACATTGCAACGCCGAGCGAGGTCAGGAGCATTCCCAAAACGAAAAGCACAACCCTCAGCCACTTCGCTTCAACGCTCCAGAAGCTTACTACCCAGATAAAGAAATCAAGAATTGTTCCATATATTACAGAGGTTATAAAAGCTGTAAGATAAGTCCATTTGAACTTTTTAACCACAATGCACATAAGAATAAGCATTATTCCCTGCGCAATATACTCCGTCTGCCCGTATGATAAAAAGCTGACCTTTTCACTTATTATATAAGTTGGCGCCGCAATCATAGAGAGCCCGAGGTTTGCCTTTGTCATAATAGCTATTGCAAACGGAAGAAAAATCATTCCCAGCACGTAGCTGAGCTCTCTCGGAAACTTATGCGTTTTCATAAATTTCCCTTTTGAGCGCGCCGATATAAGGAAGATTTCTGTATTTCTGGTCATAGTCAAGACCGTAGCCGACAACGAATTCATCGGGAACGTCGCAGCCCACATAATCAGGCGTCAGGTCTACTACGCGGCGCTCAGGTTTGTCAAGCAGGGTACAAACGGAAATGGAATTTGCATGGCGCGTTCTGAGCATTTCCGTTACATAAGAAAGTGTTCTGCCTGAGTCGAGAATATCCTCGATAAGAAGCACGTCATATCCTTCAAGCGGAATATCAATATCCTTAATGATTTTTACTACGCCCGATGAACGCGTTTCGCCGCCGTAGCTTGAAACTGCAAGAAAATCGAGCTTGAGCGGCAGGTCGATATAGCGGGTTAAATCCGCCATAAAGTAAAGCGAACCCTTTAATATGCCGACAACAAGCAGGTTCTTGCCGGCATAGTCATTTGTAATCTGCGCGCCGAGGCGTTGATTGATTTCTCTGAGCTCGTCTTCGGAAACGAGGATTTTTGAAATATCGTTAATTAAATTTGCCATAATAACTCCTGATTAAAAATGAATTTAAACGGGAGGGCGCAGAGACCCTCCCCTACATATTATCTGTTTTATCTGTCCTCCCGGAAATACGAAAGTCCGAGCGCCTCCGGCGGCTGGTTTTCCTTCTTTTTTCTTACACTTACTGCAACAAGAACTATAATTGTTACAACATACGGAAGCATTTTGAAGAGCTCCTGGCTCCTGAGCGAAAGGTGGGGAATAAACAGAAATACGATGTAAAGTCCACCGAAAAGAATTGAGCCGAGAATACCGAGATTCGGTCTCCATATAGCGAAGATTACAAGGGCAATTGCAAGCCAGCCTCTGTCTCCGAAGCCCTCGTTTGACCATACGCCGTTAGCATAGTCCATAACATAAAAGAGTCCGCCGAGCCCCGCTATGACAGAACCGATGCAGGTTGCCAGGTATTTTGAACGGTTAACATTGATTCCCGCTGCGTCAGCTGTTGCAGGGTTTTCGCCTACCGCGCGGAGATGGAGCCCGCCTTTTGTCCTTTTCAGGAAGAAGGCGCAAGCAATTGCAATTATTATTGCAAGGTAGGCAAGGAAGCCGTACGAAAGAAACACCTTGCCGAACCAGCCCGTTGTTGAAGCAAGCGGGAGCTTCTTAGTAAAATAACCGCTCGTAAGAGAAAGCGCAACTGACGGGATGTCGCTACCTGTAATTT
>CAMOWP010000168.1 GCA_946628455.1 uncultured Clostridia bacterium
GCGTCGTCAAAAAACATTTCGTAAAAATCGCCGAGACGGAAGAACAAAATGACTCCGGGATATTCTTTTTTAACCTGAAAATACTGCTGCATCATTGGCGACAGCTCGCCCTTTTTAGCCATTTCCTTCTCCTCTCAGCTCAAATTATAAATGCAATAGCCAATGACTTGTGACTACTGACCGGTTATTAATTAATGGCAGCCTCCGCAGGTTGTGCAATCGTGCGTGCAGTCTGCAGGGTCGGGAAGCTCGCAGGTTTCAGGGTCCTGGCCGTCAAAGAAAAGGCCAATCATACCGCTGATATACTGAGCCATCTGCTCCATCTCAGAGGCTGCTGCGGAATAATTCATCATATTCTCGCCCTTCATAACCTCTTCATAGATATTCTGATATTCCTCCTGAAGCTCCTTGATTCTGTCCTGGTCTGCCTCTTCGCCCTTTGTTGCTTCCTGCTGATACTTAAGAGAAATAAGCTGTAATTCCTGCATCTGTTTCTGAAGAGCCTCGTCCTTATCGTTAGCTGCAGCCGCTTCCTTAAGCGCCTTAAATCTCGGATCTGCCTGAATTTCCTTACCAAGCTCTCTTAATACTTTTTCCAAACTCATTTTTGTTACCTCTCTAAACTT
The DNA here is from genome assembly GCA_946628455.1 of uncultured Clostridia bacterium. Lineage (GTDB taxonomy): Bacteria > Bacillota > Clostridia > Oscillospirales > Acutalibacteraceae > Eubacterium_R. Next base: position 627 of record CAMOWP010000168.1, read on the forward strand.
TTTCTATTTCACCGCGTAAAACGTAGGTGAGCGGCTCGATAACTTTAACTTTCTGGAAGGTGCCGATGAGCCTTTCGCCGCCTTCGAATTCTATAATCAAATTGCCGTCCGTTCTTGCGGCAAGATAATTATCGCCTAATTTGCCCTTTCCGTAAACAAAACACTTAAAGGTTTTGCCTGCGTGGAGCTTCATCTGCTCGGCTGAGATTTTCTCCTGAAGCTCAAGAAGCTCTCCGAGCCATTTTGCCTTTTCCTCGTGGGATACGGGGTCGTCCAGCTTCGCGGCAGGAGTTCCCTCGCGCTTTGAATAAATGAAGGTAAAAAGCGAGGTCGCTCCGATTTCCTCAACAAGGCTTTTTGTGTCAAGAAATTCTTCATACGTTTCGCCGGGGAAGCCGACTATAATATCGCTTGTTATCGAAAGCTCGTCCCCCATCAGTTCCTTGGCGTAGTTTATAAGGCTGAGATACTGCTCTCTTGTGTATCCCCTGTTCATCGCCTTTAGAATTCTGTTGTTTCCGCTCTGAAACGGCAGGTGAAGGTGGGTTGCAACCTTGTCGCACTCAGCCATTGTTTCAATAAGCTCTTTGGTGCAATCCTTCGGGTGGCTCGTCATAAAGCGGATTCTGAAATCGCCCTCAATATCATTGAGCCGCCTGAGAAGCTCTGCGAAGGTTACGCGCGGCTCCAAATCCTTTCCGTAGGAATTGACGTTCTGCCCGAGGAGCATTATCTCCTTGTAGCCCTCCCCGGCAAGCTGAGTGAATTCCTTTTCAATATCCTCAACCCTCCGGCTTCTCTCTCTGCCCCTGACGTAAGGAACGATGCAGTAAGAGCAGAAATTGTTGCAGCCGTACATAATCGGGAGGAACGCCTTTTTATCGTTGTCGCGGCGCACGGGAATTCCCTCTGCAATAACGCCGTCAATATCGGGAAGCTCGAAAACTCTCTTTCTCCTCGTCAGCGATTTATAGAGAAGCTCGGGCAGCTTATGTACAACGTGCGTTCCGAACACCAAATCAACAAACGGAAACGATTCGTAAATCTTACCCGCGATATGCTTTTGCTGCATCATACAGCCGCACAGCGCGATAATAACGTCGGGGTTTGCAAGCTTATATTTTTTCAGCGCGCCTACGTTTCCGTAAACTCTGTCCTCCGCGTGCTCGCGGACGGCGCAGGTGTTGAAGATAACGAGCTTCGCTTCGTTTCGCTTTTCGGTAAAGCCGTAGCCCATTGCCGAAAGCATTCCCTTTATTCTCTCGCTGTCGGCAACGTTTTGCTGGCAACCGTAGGTTACAACGCAGGCAAGAGGCTTTCTTTCATATCTTTCGCCAAGCACCGCCGAAACCTTTTCTTCAAAGCGCTTCTGCTCTTCAAGCTCGGCTTCACTTATTCTTCTTGTTTCGACAGGCATAGCTTCACCTCCGCGTGACATAATTATACTAACCCACTATTTCTGTATTATAACAAATAGCTATATTTTATTCAATATATAAAATAATAAATATTTTATAATTTTTATTATATAAATTATATAGATTTGCTAAAAGTTGATTTTTGCTCAGCAAAGTGGTATGATTGTTTTATTAAACCTAAGGAGACATTGTATGTTAGATAGAAGAGGAGCGGGAGTTCTGCTTCATATAAGCTCGATGCCGTCAGAATACGGAATCGGCGTTTTTGATGAAAACGTTAAGCATTTTATAGACAGAATTTCCGATATGGGCTTCACCTACTGGCAGGTGCTTCCCTTTAACCCTGTTGACGAGGCAAATTCGCCTTACTGCTCTCCGAGCGCGTTTGCGGGAAATTACCTTTTCATTGACCCTAAGGGGCTCAGGGATATGGGGCTTGTCAGCGATGAGGACGTAAAAGCAAATATTTATTCGGGCTCACCGTATACAGCAGATTACAGCTTTGCCGCAGAAAAGAGGCTTGAGCTTCTTAAGAAGGCTTTTCTTTCGGTAAGCGATGAAATCGCAAAGGAAATAAAGGAATTCGAGCTTGAAAACCCGTGGCTTACAGACTACGCCGTTTATATGGCTGTCAAGGAGCTGGAGGGCTTCAAGCCGTGGTGGGAATGGTCAGAAGAGCACGCGCGCTATTTTGCCTGCATTAAAGACGTTTTTGATTACGAGGAAAAGGCGGCGTTCTGGAAATTCGTTCAGTACATATTCTTCAAGCAGTGGAACGAGCTGAAAAAATACGCAAACAAAAAGGGCGTTGCCGTAATCGGGGATATGCCGATTTACGTTGCGCTTGACAGCGCTGACGTATGGTCAAATCTTCCTATGTTTTTAATTGACGAAAAGAAGCTCAAGGTTGAAAAGGTGGCAGGCGTTCCTCCCGATTATTTCAGCGAGGACGGCCAGCTCTGGGGCAACCCGATTTATAACTGGAAGGCAATGAAAAAGGACGGCTATTCCTGGTGGCTTTCAAGGCTTGAGCACGCGCTGAAAATGTTTGACACCGTAAGAATCGACCATTTCCGCGCCTTCGCCTCCTACTGGGCGATTCCCGCTGACAGCAAAACGGCTAAAACGGGCGAATGGCTCGACGGACCAAAAATGGATTTATTCAATGCGGTCTTTGAAAAGTTCGGCAAAAATGCGCCGATTATCGCAGAGGATTTAGGCACCTTCGGCGAGGATGTAATTCAGCTTCTCAGCGATACGGGCTTCCCGGGAATGAAGGTTGCGCAGTTCGCCTTTGACGCTAATTCGGACTCAACTCATCTCCCTCACAACGCAGAAAAAAATTCTATTAATTACGTCGGCACTCACGACAATAATACTATACTCGGCTGGCTATGGGAGGCGAGCGAGGATGAGAGAAAGTTCGCGCTTGATTACTGCCATTTCAGCGGTGATAACTGGGGCGAGGGCGGATACCGCTCAGGCTCCTGCAGAGCGATAACGGAGGCGGTATGGCAGAGCGCCTCAAACGTTGCAATCATTACGCTTCAGGATATGTGCGGCTTCGGCTCTGACGCGAGAATGAACATCCCCGGAGTCGGCGAAAAGAACTGGCGCTTCCGCACAACGA
>CAMOWP010000169.1 GCA_946628455.1 uncultured Clostridia bacterium
GGGCTGAGTCATTTTAAGCGGAAAGCCGCCGTTATACACCAGACCTGCAACAATAACATACAGGGTAATCATCACTTTAAGTGTTGGGTTTGACGAGATTTTCAGCGCCCTTTCGTTGCCGAAAATTCCAAGCGCGGTAATGCAGAAATAAATACAGCACGCAAGGTTTGACTGAATAGTAAAATATGTAAGCACGTTAAAGCGCCCGTAATCAATAGGAGTAAACTTTGCGTCGTATTCAAACTGATAGCCTGCAATTCTGTATATAACGATTGCAAAGCCGACTAATGCCATAATAAAAAGAATAACGCCGAGAGGCTTATTTTTTGCTATTTTGTTGTACATCTTATCACCTCATATATTAGAATACAATTAAAAAGCAAAATTGTCAAATAAATGAATTGAAAAATCCGGGCGTTTATATTATAATGAAAATGAGGTGAAATTTATGGAGTACAGTAAAATAAACAAAAAAACAGGCATAGGCGAATTCCGGGGCCGCGAATACGAGGACCGCGTTGAATTCCGCGGAATAAGATATGCTCACGCGGCGCGCTGGGAATACCCTGAAAGAGTTGATTCCTATGAGGGTGTTTATGACGCAACGGAATACGGCGCTTGCTGTAATCAGGAGAGAGCGTACAGCGTTGACTCCGAAACCAACCCCTGGTTCTGGAAGGAGTTCAGAGAGGGACAGGAATTCACATACGGCGAGGACTGCCATTTTCTTAACATCATAGCTCCTAAGGACGCTGAAAACTGCCCCGTTCTTATCTATATTTACGGTGGCTCGTTCACAGGCGGAAGCTCCGACGAGGGACACCTTTCAGGCGTTTCGTTTGCTCAGAACGGAATTATCTGGGTTGCTATGAACTACCGCATTAACTGCTTCGGCTTCCCGAATCACCCCGAGCTCAGAGACGAGCAGGGCCGCTGCGGAAACTACGGCTTATACGACCAGGTTTGCGCGCTTGAATGGATAAAAGCGCACATTGCAGAATTCGGCGGAGACCCAGAAAATATGACTCTTTCAGGCGAGAGCGCAGGCGCAATGAGCGTTGACCTTATTATGTCAACAGACAGAGTTAAGGCGCTTGGCTTAAAGGGCGCTGTTATGATGAGCGGCGCGGGAATACAGAGAGCTGTTGCAAAGCCAAAGGCACCGGAAAAGGGCGTTAAATACTGGAGCGAGATTATGCAAAACGCAGGCGTTTCCTCAATGAAGGAATTAAAGGAAATTCCTCACGACAAGCTTTATGCTGCATGGCGCAAGGCTTACGACAACCAGAAATTCGGCCTGCTTGAATGCCTCCCCTGCTGCGACGGCGTTCTTATTACCAAGGATAACTATAAGATGAGCACCGTGCCTACGGAATTCCCGCAGGTTTACTCGGTTACAATGAACGATATGTTTACTATTGCTCTTATGAAGGTTAATCAGATGATGGCGAAGAAGGGCTCAAGAAACGGCAACAAGGTGTGGATGGCGAACTTTGCAAGGTCGCTTCCCGGCGATAACGTTGGAGCATGGCACGCTGCCGACCTTCTTTACGTTTTCAAAACTCAGGAGCAGAACTGGCGCCCCTGGGAGGAGATTGACTACAAAATTGCAGACCAGATGAACAAATCGCTTATTGCGTTTGTTAAAAACCATGACCCGAACTGCGACGAAATTCCGCAGTGGGATACAGGCTGGAAAAACCCGATGCGTTTTTGCGAGGACAGCAAAATGATGCCTTGGGACAAAAAGCAAATGTTTGATAATACTATCCATCATGAGGGACCAATCTAAATGAAATTTAAGCACACCTTTATTAAAAACGATAACGGGATTTACAAATGTGGCAATATCAATGCAGCGGTTAAAGCAGTTTCTAATCGCTGCATTAATGTTGTAATCACACAAAAAGAAATTGAGAATAACGGCGAGCTTTTGCTCAGCGATATTGACGGTATTGATATAAAAATAAATACCGAAAACTTTCTCATTTCTTATTATAAAGACGGAAAGAGACTTTTTGCTGACCGCGCTCCGCTTGCGTATAATTTTGAAAAGGAATTCGGAGACGGCGTTTTTCACTACATAACGCGTGAAAAGGGCGAAAAAATTTACGGCCTCGGAGACAAGAGCGGTTACCTCAACAAGGCGGGCAAAAGCTATAAAATTGAAACTACTGACTCAATGGGCTATGACGCAGAGAGCAGCGACCCGCTTTACAAGCACGTTCCGTTTTACATCTGCGAAAATTCCACGGGCTGCTACGGCATTTATTATGACACCTCCTGCACGTCATATATAGATTTAGGCAGAGAGCATAATAATTATTACGAGCACTATAAATTTTTCAGAAGCGATGACACCGAGCTTTCATACTACGTTTTCTTCGGAACAAAGCTTGAGATAATTCAGGAGTTCGGCAGGCTTATCGGCAAGCAGGCGTTTCCGCCGAAATGGAGCTTTGATTACTGCGCAAGCACTATGGCTTACACAGACGCACCTAATTCATATGAGGAGATGCTCGGCTTCATTGAGCAGCTTAAAAAATACGATTTATCGTGCGGCGGCTTTTATCTTTCCTCGGGATATACGTCAATAGGAAACCAGCGCTGCGTTTTCAACTGGAATACGGATAAATTCCCTGACCCTGCGGAATTTATAAGAGTTTTCAGGGAAAACGGAATTGAGGTTATTCCGAATATCAAGCCTGCGTTTCTTATAACTCACCCGATGTATGATGAACTTGCCGAGCGCGGACTGTTTGTTAAAAATCCTGACGGAACTCCGTTTCTGACTCAGTTCTGGGATAACCTCGGAAGCTATCTTGATTTCACGAATCCCGAGGCGTTCAGCTTCTGGAAGGAGCAGGTTACCGAAAAGCTGCTTGACCTCGGAATAGTAAGCACCTGGAACGACAATAACGAATTTGACATAAGAGACACTGAGGCGAAGGCGTATAACGGCAGGCGCGCCTGCGATATAAGGCCTGAGCTTACCTTACTTATGGACAAGGCTTCATATGAAGCGCAGAGGGAAAAATTCCCCGAGCTGCGCCCGTTTCTTTCAACAAGAAGCGGCGGCGCAAGGGTCAGAACTCTTGCGCAGACCTGGAGCGGAGATAATTTCACATCCTTTAAGGATTTGAAATTCTGCCATTTTATAGGGCTTACAATGTCTCTTTCAGGCTTCCATTTTTACGGGCACGACCTCGGCGGCTTCTCGGGCGAAATGCCGTCAAGGGAGCTGCTTATGCGCTGGCTTCAGCACGGAGCTTTTGAGCCGAGATTTACTATTCATTCCTGGAATGACGACGGCTCGGCAACTATGCCCTGGAGCTATCCCGATATAATGCCGTACGTACGGGAGATATTCTCCGAGCGAGCAAGGCTTATACCGTATATTTACTCCTCGGCTTACAACAGCGTTGAAAACGAAATTCCGATGAACGCGCCGCTTTTCCTCTACTACGATGATGAAGAAATTGACGAAAACGGAAATGCTTTTATGCTCGGGTGCGATATTCTTGCGCTGTGCGTTTTTGACGAGGGCGAAAGCAGGGCTGAGGTTTATCTTCCGAAGGCTGACGGCTGGTATCTCGGCAGTAAATACTACGAGGGCGGTCCGGCCCTTACGGTTGAAATTCCGGCAACGGGCAAGCCGAAATACTTT
>CAMOWP010000170.1 GCA_946628455.1 uncultured Clostridia bacterium
TAAAGAGGATACCTATAAGGTTAAGGTAGTAGACGGTATCGGCTCAGGCGTTTACACAGACGGTGAAAACGTTACCATCACTGCAAATCCCGCTCCCGAGGGCAAGGTGTTTGACCACTGGGAAGTAAAAAGCGACACAAAGGGCGTTAAGGATAAGAAGGTAAATATCTCATCTAAGAAGGACGCTTCAATGAATCTTCTTGTCGGCGATTGCGATTGCACGATTACAGCAATATGGGCGGACGCCAAAACAGTACCTTTGACTGTAACTGAGGCTGACGGCGCAACCGCTCACGAGGTGCTTAACGTTCCCGAAAATTCAGGAGCTTGGGTTGAAGCTCCTGCGGCTGAAAACGGCTATGTTTTTGACCATTGGGAGGCTTCTGATGAAAATGCCGTTGAGGATATCAACGCAAAAGGAACAACGGTTAATGTCGCAAACAGCGCTGTTACGGTTACTCCCGTTTACATTGAAAGCGAGGTTCCCACCTTTAACGTTATAGTTGAACACGGAACGGGAACAGGCTCATACATAACAGGCGACGAGGTCAAGGTTGTTGCAGACGCCCCTGAGGACGGCTATATGTTCTACAAGTGGGAGAACGTTGATAACCAGGGGCTTTCAACGGGTATCGCAATGGAAAACGAGTATTGCTACCACACAACCTTTGAAATGGTTGACCGCTATGCCTCCGTTGTTGAAAAGATGTATGACGACGGCTGTCAGGTAGTTTTCGCAGGCGGAAACGAGGTTGAGGATTCAATCTTCACCGCTTCTGAAAACTTTGATTATCAGGTGTTTACCTTCGGCTCGGGTATTGACGAGAGCTCAAAGTCAAACTGTATGGCAAGCGCTGTAACAGATTACGGCAATGCCGTTGCGCTTGTTCTCGGTGATTTCAAGGGCGGCTCAATCTTCACCGGCGATTGCGCTAACGAGTGTATCTACATCACAGGCAAGAGCACGTCTGAATTTGAGCTTGACGAAAACGGCGAGGTTAAGAGAGACAAAAAGGGCAACGATATTAAAGACGGCAATTATAACGCCGATTACGCCGCTCTTTATGCCGACCTTGCTGACGGCAAAATAAAAATAACCCCTGCGCAAAAGGGCGCCGACGTAAGAAATCTTGTTAATTCCGACTGTCTGACTCTTAATTACTGGGTCGTTGAATAATAATGAACGGGAGGGCTGAGCCCTCCCGATTTTTTATGCAAAATTTTCCTTGTAAAAATTAACGGCAAGCTCGTCGCAGCGTTCGTTAAATTCGTGCCCTGCGTGCCCCTTCACCCATACAAATTCAACCTTATGAGTTTTAAGCAGGGGAAGCAGCTCCTCCCATAAATCAACGTTTAAAGCGGGCTTTTTGTCCGCTTTTTTCCATCCGCGTTTTTTCCAGGAGTATACCCAGCCCTGATTAATCGCTTCGCATACATATTTTGAATCAGTTGTCAGCGTGACCTCGCAGGGCTCCTTAAGCTTTTTCAGCGCTTCAATTACAGCGGTAAGCTCCATGCGATTATTAGTCGTTTCCTTCTCGCCGCCCGAGAGCTCCTTTTTTACCCCGTTGTAGATTAAAACTGCGCCCCATCCGCCTGGACCGGGGTTGCCGCTGCAAGCGCCGTCTGTATAAATGTCAACCTTTTTCATATAATCACCGAGACTATATTACCATTTTTTGGACAGTAAATCAATATTCACTTATTTTTCTTGACTTTATGTGGAATATATTTTATTATAAATAATACTTTACGTTGCAAAATATATTCAGATAAAATTTTTAATTTCAGGAGGTATTTTAATTTTATGGCAAAACAGGATAAGATGTCTAAGGGCGCCGATAACAGAAAGCGGAATTCTAAAAGGCGCTATTACACTTACCGTAAGACATCGAGGAAGACTAGCTCTCTCCCTCAGATTGAGAAGGATAAGGTTATGGTTTCCTTTATCGGCGGTATGAATGAAATCGGCAAGAATATGACTCTTTATGAGTATAAAAACGATATGTTTGCCGTTGACTGCGGGCTTGCTTTCCCGTCGTCAGAGCTTCTCGGTGTTGACCTTGTAATACCCGATTTCACTTATCTTGAGGAGAACTCGGATAAGCTCAGGGGAATTATAATTACACACGGTCATGAAGACCATATAGGCGGGCTTGCATATCTTCTTAAAAGGGTAAACATTCCCGTTTACGCAACAAAGCTCACTATCGGCCTTATCAAGGGAAAGCTTGAGGAGCATGGGCTTCTCGGCAGCGTTAAGCTGGTTGAAATCAAGCCGGGGGATAATATCACGCTCGGCCATTTCAATATCGAGCTTATTCACGTCAACCACTCAATCCCCGACGCTGTAGGTCTTGCAATAAGATGCCCTGCCGGAATTATTATCCAGACGGGAGACTTTAAGATTGACACAACGCCTGTTGACGGTGAGATGATTGACCTGCCGAGGTTTTCAGAGTATGGACGAAAGGGCGTTCTTGCGCTTCTTTCAGACTCAACAAACGCTGAAAGACCCGGTACAACTATGAGCGAAAGCAGCGTTGGCGAAAGCTTTGAGCTTCTTTTCAGAAAGGCAAAGAAAAAGAGAATAATCGTTGCAACCTTCGCTTCAAATATTCACAGAGTTCAGCAGATTATCGACGTTGCCTCGGCACGCGGCAGAAAGGTTGCCGTTGTCGGAAGAAGCCTTGAAAATCTTGTTAAGGTTGGAAGCGAGCTCGGCTACCTCAACATTCCCGAGGGAATCCTCGTTCCGATTGAGGCTATCAGAAGCTATACGGATGAGCAGATTCTTATTATCACTACAGGCTCACAGGGCGAGCCTATGTCAGCGCTGACTAAAATGGCGATGAACGAGCACAGAATGGTGCGCCTCACCCCTAACGATTACGTTATTATTTCAGCAACGCCGATTCCGGGAAATGAAAAAATGGTAGGTAATGTTGTCAACGCGCTGATGAAGCAGGGCGTTGAGGTAATCTATGAGAATATGTACGACGTTCACGTTTCGGGTCACGCGTGCCAGCAGGATTTGAAGCTTATGATAGGAATAGTAAAGCCTAAGTTTTTCATCCCCGTTCACGGCGAGCAAAAGCACCTTGTAAGCCATGCTCAGCTTGCGCTTTCCATGAATATCCCCAAAGAAAATATCTTCATCGGCGACATCGGAAACAGAATTGAGCTCAGCGAGGACGGAATCAAAAAGCTTGACGATATTCCCTCAGGCGAGATTTACGTTGACGGCTACGGTGTAGGCGACGTCGGTAACGTTGTTCTTAACGACAGAAAGGTATTGTCTCAGGACGGAATTATCATAGTCGTTGCCTCAATTGATTCCGCGTCAGGATATGTTGTCGGCGGGCCGGATATCGTATCAAGAGGCTTCGTGTTCGTTAAGGAAAACGAAGAGCTTATGCAAAAGGCAAAGGATATTGCCTATGACGTTATTGAAAAGAATTACCATTCCAAGTACCATGACTGGAACGCGGTAAGAAACAAAATGAAGGATGAGCTTTCAAAGTATCTGTTTGAACAGACTAAGAGAAGACCGATGATTCTTCCGATATTTATGGAGGTGTAATTATGAAAGTAATTTTAAAAGCAGACGTTAAATCTCTCGGCAAGGCGGGCGAGCTTGTTAACACAAGCGACGGCTACGCA
>CAMOWP010000171.1 GCA_946628455.1 uncultured Clostridia bacterium
TGCCACGGTTTCCTCCTCATTCATAAATTAATCCATATTTACTTTAACATATTTTAAAATTATACGCAAGTGAGCTTTTTTAACGTGCCTACTCAAGCTTAACAAGTTCATCAACACAGTTTGAAATCAGCTTATCGTTTATGTTTTCGTAGCAGCTCTTTTTCAGCTCGTTTTCAATAACGGAGCAGAGATATTTATATATCTCGTTTGAAAGCCGCTTTGAGTCATAAATTTCAGAAACTATATCCGCATTTATATTTATATTCATATTTCTCACCTCAAATCAAACGCAGCATTTTATTCTTCATACAGTAGTAACAGCAAAATAAAAATATGTCGCAAAAAAATAATTTTTTTAACAAAAGCATTAAAAAGCGCTGAAGGAGGGCTCCTTCAGCGCTTTTATAAGCTGTATTATAGTATTCTCTTCTTTGAATGTCGGATTATTTTTCCTAATGTTGCGAATCGTTTTTCTTTTGAGTAATTTCCTTATAAAGCTGATTATTGCTGCGTTCAAAATAATAGAGAAGCGCAAGCATTTTTACCCTTGAAAGGCAGGCGGTCACCGTCCAGTGATAGCCGAGCGCCTCATAGCAATAAAAGAAATTCTGCGGTAAATCAAATTGCCTGAGCAATTCTGTGTTTTCAGCTTTTCTTTTACCTGCCGCACCTTTTGAAAGCCTCATGGCTTCACAAGCGGTGCAGCCCTTTTCTCTCAGCACTCTGTAAACGTCGTCCCTGAAAACATAATTTCTTACATCCGAAAGAAGAACATCCTCCCCCGCTCCGCTTCTTGCAAAGGCATAGAGCTTTGAAACGTGATACGGCGTCATCGGTCCGTCACCTTCAAACGGGCAGAATATTTCCCTGCCGAATTCGTCATTGCTGATTTTTGAGTAAAGCTTGTCATAAATCCACATATCATAATTTTGCGCTTCATTAATTGGCATTTCAGACTCTTTTGAAATTTCGCCAATATATTCAAGCACGTCCCAGCCCGGCAAATCAATACATCTGTAAAGCGAATTATCACTTTCCATATGGCCAAAGCGTCTGTCAAGGCGCTTTTGAATATGCTCTCTGACGGGCTCTGCGATACCCAAAGTAAAATTATATGATTTGCCTGAAAGCATATCGTTTACACAAAGCTCCGAAGGAATTTCGCTGTTTTCATAATCCTCGCGGGTTAAGCCTGATATTCCGAGAAGCTCCATAATATACAGCCCACTTTCATTGCCGTACAGCATTACGGGATAGCCGAGTTCTTTTGATAAATAAGCAATTTCTGCCATAATCAACACACCCATTGCATTGTTGGTCTTTTTAATAGCTTCAAGCTCGCGTAAAACGCGCTTCTCCATTCCGTTTTTTGTTTCCTCTTCGCAGATGTACCTGAGCTCCGCCATTGCCCAAAGCTCGGTGTTTTCGCTTGGCTGAGTATAGAATAAATCGCCAAAGCTCATACGGCTTGCGGGTTTTGCAATTCTGAATCTCATAACAGTTCCTCCTTTGTTCAGTAATAAAATAACACAATTTATGGCACAAAAATAACCCACAGAGTAACCCGTGGGTATTTTTTACAAGCTGTGCCTTACTAATCAAGGCTTAGTATAAGCAGCCCGCCCCAGTCACAGAACCTTTTGCAGGACGGTTTTTATTATAGATTTTTAGTCATTTTAAAAATGTTGAACGTTCCGTCGTTTTCATATTCAACCTCGTCCATCAGCTTTTTGACGATGAAGATTCCGTAGCCTCCTATGCCTCTTTCATCAGCTGAAAGAGTTGTGTCAGGGTCAGGCTTTTCAAGCGGGTTATAAGCAACGCCGCTGTCCTTAACGGTTACGGTTACCGAGCCTTCGTCAGTCTCAACTCCTACGGTAACCTTTCCCTTGCCGCCTGAATAAGCATAGCGCGCAACATTGCTGACTATTTCCTCGGTTGCAATTTCGATTTTCGAGAGCAGAGCCTCGGGTACTCCGCTGCCCTGAAGCTTATTATAAACGAAGCTTACAATCTCGGAAACCTTTTCGACGTCGGCGTCAAACGACCTCTCATAGTCCATACCCTTATACTCGATGCAGAGCATTGTTAAATCGTCAAACTGGTCTGCATTGCCTACGAAACTATCAACGCCGTCTGAAAGCGCTTTAAGGATTTCTTGAGGGGATTTATCCTTAACGCTGTTGAGCACCTCAAGAGTATTTTCAACACCGAAAAGCTCATCCTCTTCGTTAGTTGCTTCCACTACTCCGTCTGTGTAAACAAACAGCTTTGCGCCCTTATCAAGCTTAATTTCGTAATCCCTGAATTTCATTCCTTCCATTCCGCCGAGAACAAAGCCGTGCTTATCGGAAACAAGCTCAAAATCGCCGTCCGCTTTCTTGACAATCGGCTTTTCATGGCCTGCGTTTGCGGCTGTAATAACGCCCGTTCTGATGTCAAGAACGCCGAACCATACGGTTACAAACATCTCCTCGCGGTTGTTTGAGCAAATCTGATTGTTAACAGTTTCAAGCACCTCTGACGGAGCCTTGCCCGTCATCGCCTGATTCTGAAGGAGAATCTTTGACATCATCATAAACAGCGCCGCGGGAACGCCCTTTCCGGAAACGTCCGCCATAACGATGCCGAGATGATAATCATCAATGAGGAAGAAATCGTAAAAGTCTCCGCCGACCTCCTTTGCAGGGTCCATGCTTGCGAAAATATCAAAATCCTTTCTGTCAGGGAAAGCGGGGAAAACGTTTGGAAGCATATCCGCCTGAATTCTTGTTGCAAGCGAAAGCTCCGTTCCGATTCTTTCCTTTTCTGCGGTTATTTCGGCGTTCTGAGTGATATAATCCCTCAGCCTCATATCCATTTCAACGAAGGAATCGGCAAGCATTTCTATTTCATCGTTAGTGTGAATATCAATGTCAAGCTCGTTGTCGTGCTCAATGTTTTCAACAATTTCCTCTGTTGCGCTCTGAAGCTTTACAATCGGGTCAATAATGCGCCTTCTCATCACGAAATAATACGCAATAAGCGTTATGATAAGAATTACTATAATTGAGAAAATTACGTTCCCTATCATCTCGGAATAATTCTTCCGAAGGTCATGAACGGTAAAGTCAAGCGCAACGATAGCAACCGATTCGCCCTTGCTGTTGGTAAGCGCTTTTGAAGCGGTGAGAACAAGTTCATTATTATAGAAATAATAGTTGACCTCGTCCTTATTCTCGGCTGTACGGTTGAATATTCTTTTAGCATTTTCCTTTGCTTCCTCGTCAGAATATTCACCCTCGTCAAGAAAGCCTGCGGGCGGGTCCTCAGGGTCCTCCTCGTAATCCGCTTCCCAGATATAGGTGAGATTATTCTCGTTTGGAACGAATACGTAAAAATAGTTGATTTTACAGCCTACGGCAGTATCCTTAAGGTATTTCTGAACCTGGTCGTAATACCCGTCAGCCTTGCCCTCTTTTATGTACTTTTCAACAGCGTCTCCGTCAATAAAATCAACGGCTGAATCAACATACATATTGGCCTGAACGCTGTAAACCTCAATCATCTTGTTTCGGAACTGAACTCCGATTGAAACGCTGATTGAAGCTATAAGCACAGCGGCAATTAAAAATATGCCGATTATCGTTCGCTGTACAATTTTACCTTGTCTTTTCATA
>CAMOWP010000172.1 GCA_946628455.1 uncultured Clostridia bacterium
AAGAGCTTGCGTCTTTTGTTAAGCCGGGCGGCTTTATAGCGCTTACCGTTCCTGCGTATAAGCTGCTCTTTTCCGAATTTGACAACATAGTAAAAGGAAAATGCAGATACGATAAAAAGGATATACGACAGATAATTGAAGACGTACCCGGGCTGAGTATAGAGCGGCTTCACTGCTTTTACACCCTGCTGTTTGCCGTGCGCTTTATTCAGAAATATTTAAAGCTGAGCATTGACCCCGGGCATAAGGTAATTGCAGGCTGGGGTTTTTCCGAACGCTCGGTTGTAACAAGGCTTTTAACGGGAATAATGGGCATTGATTACAAAGTTAACGCCTTTCTCGGGAAAGCGGGGCTTGACCTGCCCGGGCTTTCAATTCTGGTTATATGCAAAAAAGCTGAATAAAGTAATTTTTTGTTTGACTTATATTGGTTTTTTGTTAGTTGAATATGCGGCTTTAAAGGAATATAATATAAGATGAAAAACTTTTGGAGGAAATGAAAATGAAACAGGCTCTTACTAAAAAGAAGAGGGTCGGCTATGCCTTCGGCATTTTTACCGAATCGCTTGTTTACAATATGTTCTACACATATTATCTGACCTTCTTAAACGAAATAGTCGGCATTCAGCCGAAATTCAGCGCAATTATTATCTTTATTTCTATTGCGTGGGACGCTGTTACCGACCCTCTAATCGGTAATTATACAGACCGTCCGGGCGTTGACAAAAGAAAGGTTATGAGGGTGTCAATCCTGCCGCTTGCGATAACGTTTATCGTTGCGTGGACAAGCATTGGCGCAGGCCTTTCGTCTCAGACGGCTAAAATCCTTCTTTACACCTTTATTTCAATGCTTATCTGGATTTTCTACACTCTGTATTCAATTCCTTACTATGCTGTTGTTGCGGAGCTCACCGAGGATTATGACGAGAGAACGAAAATCCGTTCGCTTTCATCCCTCCTTAATGCGTTTGCAGTAGGTCTCGGTAACATTCTTCCCGCGCTTGTTCCGACTGTTGCGGTTTTACTCGGAAAGAAATTTGAAAGCAATTCATACGCAGTAATAGCGGCGATTATCAGCATTCTTGCGATTGCGCTTGGTTATATTTGCTGCGCTTCGCTCAAGGGAGTTTATGAGCCTAAGAAAGCTATCCCGGGAGAAAAATATGAAAAGGTTACAATTATTTCAACTGTCAGGGCGTTTTCAGACATCCTCAAGTTAAAGCCTACTAAATGGTTTTTGATATTCGTATTCTTCTATCTTGCGTTTTCGTCAATGATTCAGTCAAACCTGACTTATATGGTAATTGACTGTATCGGAATGGATTATGATACGGGAATTGCGATAGTTATTATCACTCTTGTTATTTCAATGGCGGCAATAGTTCCGCTTGTTGAAAAGGTTGCGGAGAAAAAGGACAGGCGCTTTGCGTGCATAGTTTTCCTGAGCATTGCGCTTGTGGGCGAGGTGCTGATTAAGCTCTTCGGGCTTGATTTAGCAATCGGTGATTTTAAGATTATGTGCATCTTAAGCCCTGCGTGCCTCGGCTTTGCGGCAGGAACGTTCTGGACACTGTTTTATTCAATGGGTTATGACCTTGTTGAGCTAAACGAATTCAAAACGGGCGAAAGGAAGGAATCAACAATTACCGCGCTTCCTCAGCTTGTTCAGAAATTCGGCTCGGCGTTCGGTATCCTTATGGCAGGTCAGTTCCTTTCGGCATACGGCTACGATTCCTCAAAGGACGTTGCAGGAAACGAATCGCTTTTCGCTAAGGTTACGGACCCGAAAATCATAGACGGAATGGAAAATATTTCAACTATTATCCCCGCGGCGTTCCTTCTTGTTTCAATAATCGGCGTTATCATTTACCCGATGACGAAGGATAAGTTCAACGCACTTATGCTTCAGCTTGAAAAGAAAAGAAACGGCGAGGAATACACAAACGAAGGCTTTGAGAAATTGTTGTAATAATAAAAATAAAAACACCCGAAAGGGTGTTTTTACTTTTGGCGGAGCGGTGGGGCGTCAAAACATATTACGTGATTAAAGCAAAATGCAAGCATTTTACTGACAATCACTCCATATGTTTTTCCTTTCAGCGACAGTACAAGTATCTGTCGCTGTTTTATTACGTGGGTTCTCACCCCACCTCAAAAAAGAAAAGACACCCCAAATGGGTATCTTCTCTTTTTGGCGGAGACGGTGGGATTCGATGTATGCTGCGCTGCGCTTGCATACTAATGGCTCGGCGACCCAACGCTTCGCGTTCGGTACCCACCTCACCGCTCCTCGCTAAAAACATTTCACCGAAATGTTTTATTAACGCTCAGACCCTCTCGGGTTCGAATCCCACATTAAACTAAATAAAAAAGAAGCCTGACTCTGTCAGACTCTTTTTTATTTGGCGGAGACGGTGGGATTCGAACCCACGTGCCCGTTAAGGCAAACGCATTTCGAGTGCGCCCCGTTATGACCACTTCGATACGTCTCCGTATTATTAAGTATAAGCAAATTCGATACGTCTCCGTATTTAATCGCTCAGTTATTGTAGCAGAATAAATTATATTTGTCAATTCCTAATATTTATGCTATTATATAAATATTAAACTACAGGAGAAAAGTATGATTGCGATTATTGATTACGGCGCAGGTAACCTCCAGAGCGTTAAAAAAGCGCTTGATTATCTCGGCTGTCAGAGCGAGATAACATATGACGAAAAGAAGATAAATGCGGCGTCACATATAATTCTTCCCGGCGTCGGCTCCTTCGGAGACGCAATGGATTCGCTGAGAAAAAGAGGTCTTGAAAGCGTTATAAAGAATGCGGCGAACGGCGAGAGACCGTTCCTCGGAATATGCCTCGGCTTGCAGCTTTTATTCCCTGAAAGTGAGGAAAGCGAGGGTGCTGAGGGGCTTGGTATTTTCAGCGGAAAAATTGAAAAAATTCCGAGCGACAGAGGGCTAAAGGTGCCTCATATGGGCTGGAATTCCGTAACGCTTAAGCAGAAGGACGGAATTTTTAAAGATATACCCGATGAAAGCTATTTCTATTTTGTTCACTCATATTATTTAAACGGGGCGGAAAGCGGCGCGGTTGCGGCAACAACTCAGTACGGCGTTGAAATTCAGTGCGCAGTGCAGAGCGGTAATCTATGTGCAGTGCAGTTTCACCCCGAAAAAAGCAGCAGCGCAGGCTTGAAGCTGCTTAAAAACTTTATTGAAAAGGGGGAGCAGTAATGTACGCAAAAAGGATTATTCCCTGTCTTGATGTAAAAAACGGCAGAGTAGTAAAGGGCGTGTCCTTCGTGGATTTGCGCGATGCAGGCGACCCCGTTGAATGTGCGGCGGCGTATGATAAGCAGGGCGCGGACGAGCTTGTTCTTCTTGATATTATGGCAAGCCATGAGGGGCGCTCAACTATGATTGATATTGTTAAGCGCGTTGCCTCGCAGGTGTTTATTCCGTTTACCGTAGGCGGCGGAATAAGAACGGTTGAGGATTTCAAAGAGCTTCTCCGTGCAGGAGCGGATAAAATATCCGTTAATTCCGCAGCGGTTAAAAATCCTGATTTGATTAATGAGGCGGCTTATAAATTCGGCTCGCAGTGCGTTGTCTGTGCAATAGACGCAAAGCGCAGAGAAGGCGGCTGGGAGGTTTA
>CAMOWP010000173.1 GCA_946628455.1 uncultured Clostridia bacterium
CGTACATTATAACACTATAAAAAGCGATTTTCAACTATATATTTTATTAATTATAAGAAAAATTCAAAAACAATTAATAAAGCACTGCCCCGAAACAGAAGCAGTGCAGAATTATTTAAAACGATTCGTCATCAACATCCTGTTCGATGCCGATTGAGGTGAGGTCAATTGTTACGGAATCCTTGTCTGTTTTAGCTTTGTTTGAGGTTTTATGTGATTTGAGAACGCATTTTACCTCAACAAGGCCCTTGTATTTCTTGCTTGTTGTAACGGTCTTTGATTTTCCGCCGCAGCGAACGTCAAATTCACCGTCAAGCTTTCCGTCAACGTAAACCTCAAGAGTCTCCTTAACGTTAGAATCTTTAGGAAGAAGCACCTTAACCTTGATAAATCTTTCGTTCTTTTCGTCAGCCTTTGTTGTAGCCTTGGTTTCAGCCCACTTGGAAGCGCTCTTGCCCGCGCTGTTTTCGTTGATTGCGCGAACTCTGAAATGATACGTTGTGTAAGAATCAAGCACCTTTTCAAAACTTGCCTTTGTTGCGGTCATTGAATCCTTTGCGGTTTTCCATTCTCCCCCGTTCTTCTTGTACTGGAGCTGGTAGTAATCGCACTTGACGCCCTTCCAGGATATAACAAGCCCGTCAACCTTTATATCGGAAGCCTTTAAATCGGTAGGTACGGAAGGAGCCGCAGGCTTAGTAACAGCCTCCTTGCCCTTTGACGTTGATTCTTCCTTTTTATTATCCTTTTTATCGTCTTTTTTCTTGCCGTCCTTTGCGGTTGTTTTTTCGCCGGCGTTATTGGCGGTATCAGAGGTCTTTTCTCCGTTGTCGTCAACTACAACAACTCCGCCCTCCGAGCCGTCAGAGGAATCTCCGTCGGAAATAACGGTTGTAACAACCTCGCCGTTTTCATCGGTAACCTCCTCGCCGTTTTCGTCCGTAACGGCAACAACCTGAGTTGAGCCTTTGCCGTCGTTTTTATTCCCCTTGCAGGCAGTAAACGCAGTAATAACAAGCACAACGGCAAGAATAACCGAAATAACAATTTTAAAGCTTTTCATAATAATCCGTCCTTTTTTTATTCTGAGAACTCTCTTAAAGTCCAGTTATTAACATTATACATTAAACAAATATATAATGCAATATTGAAAATAATGTAAATATAGTATACAATATGAATATACTTTGAATTATTTTTTACGGAGGCACTATGGACTTAGCAAATTACATCTACGAAAATATATTTGAAGAAAAAGAAAAGTTTACTTATCTTTACGAGCTGCTCTGGTCAAACCTTGAGGAGGACGGCTTCGTAATAACAGACGAGGCAGGAAACGAGATTGACGCCGTATTCAAAGCGATTGCAATTAAAAATCTTATTAATGAATTCATTTACAGAGTATATGATGAATGCAACGATACAAGCGCCGAGGAGGTAGTTGAATGCCTTGAAACAATCGGCATTTCCGAGGATGAAATCATTGAATACTGCAAGAATCTCGGCGGCACTGACATAGTTGACGAAAACGATGAAAAGACTGTTAAAAATGCTTTTGAAAGCATAACCGAAACGCTTGCAGACAAGCTGCTTGAGCTGTTTTCGGCAGACGATTTGTTTGATTATTTCTTCACGGCAACCTACGATTTTGAGCAGGATTTCACCTTTGCCTTTGAGGACGTTGACGAATTCCAGGCATTTGTTGATTCCAATACGGAGCGCCTTGACGATTACAAGGAGGAGTACCCCGCTGTTATGAGCTGGATTGAAGGCGGAATGATCGTTTAATAAAAGCATAAAAGCGTTACGGTTTTCCGTAACGCTTTATTTTATTTCCAGAAGCTGAGCTTATCGGGGTCAAGCCCGATATCATTAGCTTTGAAATGGGGATTGAGCCCCTGCTTTTTCTGCTTTTCATAGTCCCCGAGAGCCTTAACCACCGTTGACGAAAGAATAAGGCAGCAGGGAATGTTAATCAGAGTCATACCTCCCATTGTTATATCCGCCATAGTCCAGGCAAAATCCATAGGAATTATCGCCCCCGCAAAGATAATAACAACGCAGGCAACGTAAAAAATATTCATAAATCTCTTTGACGGAGGGCGTTTTTTATTCATATAAGCAAGGGCGTTATCAACATAGTAAAGGTTTCCGATAAGCGTTGTAAACGCAAACATAACCATTGCAACGGTTATAAATATCGGGCCTGCTTTACCGAACACAGTTGAAACAGCGTTCTGAACATAAGGCGCACCCGACACCTTTTCGTTATAAGCAACGCCTGAGCTGAGGCACATAAGGGCTGTTGCAGTACAAAGAATCATAGTGTCAATGTAAACGGAAACAGTCTGAACAAGCCCCTGCTTAACGGGATGGGTAACATCCGCAGAGGCAGACGCGTTAGGCGCAGAGCCGACTCCCGCCTCGTTTGAATAAAGACCCCTTTTGATTCCGTAAACAAGGCACGAGCCTGAAAACCCTCCGAGGATTGCTCTGAAATTAAAAGCGTCTTTAAAAATAAGAGCAAACATATGCGGAATATTCGTTATATGCGCAAACACTATTATTAAAGAAATAATAACATATGTAATTCCCATAAACGGAACTACCTTTTCCGTAAGATGAAGAATTCTCTTGCCTCCGCCGAGCAGGCAGTAGCCAACAGCAACGGCAATAATCGCGCCGATGATATACGGCGTTTTCTTTTCGTCATAAAAGCTGTAAGCGGCAAAGGTTGACTGCAGGTTGTACGAGCAGAGCAGGTTGAAGCCGAAGGCATAGGTTGCAATCAGGAAAACACAGAAAACAACAGAAAGCCAGGGCTTTTTAAGCGCCTGCTCAATGTAGTACGCAGGGCCTCCGTAGGAATTGCCGTCATCGCCCTTCTGCTTATAAATCTGTGCAAGCGTACTCTCCATAAACGCTGACGACGCGCTTATGATACACATAAGCCACATCCAGAAGCAAGCGCCCGGACCTCCGAGGCAGATTGCAGTTGCAACGCCGACGATATTACCCGTTCCTACTCGCGAGGCGGTTGATACCATCAGCGCCTGGAAGGACGACACCTTCTGCTCTCCCGCAGGCTTTTCAACAATCAGCCTGCAAGCCTCCTTAAGCTGTCTTATCTGAACAAACCTCGTTCTGAATGAAAAGAAAAGCCCGCCCGCTGCAAGCACAATAATCAGAACGGGATAATACATATATGTGTCAACGCTGTTGAAAAAATCAAATATTCCTCTCAAATAATTCTCCTCTGTTTTTATAATACTAATCAATTATAACAGAACTCGGAAATTTTAGCAACAAAAAAAGGAACAGGAATAACTCCTGTTCCCTAATGTCGTAATTAATTATGCTGCGTCGTCAGCCTCTTCGTGAAGCTCCTTCCAGTGGATTTTACAGAACTGGTCAGGAGTGCCGTCGCCGTCTGCGTCAAACGCGGGATACTTATCGTCGTCAGCATCTCTCGCTTCGTTGTAGCATTTATAATCCTCGCCCTGATATGCGCAGCGGGTAGCGTCTCCGCCCTCTGAAAGAGCGGGTACATATGAAAGGCAGAAGAAACCAATTAAAATAACGCAAATGCAAGCGCTTGCAGCCTTTGCGCTGATGCCTTTTTTGAAGACCTTTTCAAGGTCAAGCTTA
>CAMOWP010000174.1 GCA_946628455.1 uncultured Clostridia bacterium
CTGAGCTTAAAACTCAGCCGCTTTCTTTTTCCGCTTAAAGAAACGCTCTTACATCCTCGGTTAAATCAAGCTCAAGGTTGACGAGCCGCTCCGCGATGTTTTTTGATTTTCTGTCCGCGCTCTTGTACTGGTTAAGGTATCTGCTCAGCGATTTAACGCCCATATTGCAGCCGTCCGTTATAAGGTCGGCAACTGTTGAATCGCTTGGGTCCGCAAAATACATTGCGTTTGTTTTAAGCCAGCTCATCCCCTTCAGCGCGGGGTTGGGGCTCTTGCCCTCGTCGTTGTGGATATCAAGCTCCTTGCTTACCTCGGCGCTGAGCCTTTCGTGCTCGTACTTGCTCTTTCTGAGCATTTCGGAAAGGCCTTCGTCGTTCACCTTCGGAAGCACCTCGTCAATAGCCTCAACACCCATCTTGATGCCTGAATCGCACTCCCTGAGAAGCTTTACAGTATCGCCGTCGCGTCCTACCTTTTCATTATTCATATTCATAAAAAAAACCGCCTTCATAATAGTTTCATTACTATTATTTGCAGACGGTTTCTGTTTATGAGTCAGAATTATAAGTTAAAAGTTATAGGTTATAAGTTAGAGGTTGCAACTACTTATGATACCTTGAATTATTTGAAATTGAAAACGCTCTGTAAATTTGCTCAAGAAGAACAACCCTCATAAGCTGGTGCGGCAGCGTTATTTTCCCGAAGGAGAGCCTTAAATCGCCGAGCGCCTTGATTTCCTCCGAAAGCCCGAAGGAACCGCCGATTATAAAGGTAATCTCGCTGAAGCCTTTAATTGAAATATCCTCAAGCTTAGCGGAAATTTCCTCGCTTGAAAGCTGCTTGCCCTCAATGCACATAGGAATAACGAAGGAGCCCTTAGGAAGCTTCGCCTTAATCGCCTCGCCCTCCTTGCTTTTCACCGTTTCAAGCTCGCTTTCCGACGGGTTATCCGAGGCTCTGTATTCGTTAATTTCAATTATATTAAGCTTTGCGAACGCCTTAAGGCGCTTTAAGTATTCCTCGCAGGCGTCTCTGAGGTATTTCTCCTTGAGCTTGCCCACCGCGATAACGTTTACCTTAATCATAAAATAATCGCCCTCTTGCTGTTTTCCTGCTCCGAGGCGCTGAGCTTATAATCAAAGCCCGCCCTGAGCCCGTCCTCCGAAAGCGCGGCGATAACTGTTTGCTTTGCGATTTCGGGAACGTTGTTCTCCCTGCTGATGTGGGAAAGGTTCACCCACCGTGTTCCGCTTTTAACAAGCGCCCTTGCAAATTCCGCCGAGGCGTCGTTTGAAAGATGGCCGCAGTTTGAAAGAATCCTCTGCTTTAGCATATAAGGATAAGGCCCGTTTTCAAGCATAGTTATTTCGTGGTTTGCCTCAAGGAAAACGAAATCTGAGCCCGGAACAGCGCTTTTCGCCGCCGCGGTTACAAAGCCCGTGTCTGTGCAAACGCTGACTGATTTTCCGCTTTTAAGGTTAAAGCGGTAGCCGAAGCACTGCACGCTGTCATGCGATAGCTCAAACGGAATAATCTCCGCTCCGCCGATTTCCATATTTTCGCTGATTTCCTGAGTTTCTATTTTATCGTTAACCCTGTCGTCTGCGTAAAGCCTTTCAAGGATTTTTTCGCTTGAAAAAACGGGGATATTATGGCGCGAAGCGAAAACACGCAGCCCCTTGACATGGTCAAAATGCTCGTGTGTTATGAATATTGCGCCAAGCTCGCCCGCGTCCTCGCCTATGTGATTGAGCGCATAGTCAAGGCGCTTGGCGGTAACTCCCGCGTCAACGAGGAATTTTGTTTCCCCGTCGGAAATAAATATTGAATTTCCGCTGCTGCCCGAAAAGAGCTGGCACACCTTTGCCATATTTATTCTCCCGTTTCCATTAAAAAAGGGGCTGTCTCACGGAGCCAACCCCAATAGTAATTATTATCAGCCTGCCGAGGGTACCGCGGAGGCAGTATCCTGAACCTCAACGCGCTTGATTTCCGCGCCGAGAGCAGTAAACTTTTTAACAACGTCCTCATATCCTCTGTCGATATACTGGATATTTTCAACAGTTGTAACGCCGTCTGAAACAAGGCCTGCAATGATAAGCGCAGCGCCTGCGCGAAGGTCAGTTGCCTTAACCTCGCAGCCTGTGAGCCTGTCAACCCCCTCAATAACGGCAACCTTGCCGTCAACCTGAATGTTGGCGCCCATCCTGAGAAGCTGACCGACATACTGGAAACGGTTATCCCATACGCTCTCAGAGAGAATGCTCGTTCCCTTTGCGATTGAAAGCAAAACGCACATCTGCGGCTGCATATCAGTAGGGAAGCCGGGGTGAGGCATAGTTTTAACATTGCACTTGTTGAGCGGCTTGAAGCGCGTAACGCGCACAGCGTCGTCATATTCAATAATTTCCGCGCCCGATTCAATAAGCTTTGCGCTGATTGATTCAAGGTGCTTGGGGATAACGTTTTTAACAAGAACGTCTCCGCCGCAGGCAGCCGCTGCAACCATATATGTTCCCGCTTCAATCTGGTCGGGAATAATGGAATATGTGCAGCCGTGCATTTTTTCAACACCGCGGATTTTGATAACGTCCGTTCCTGCGCCTCTTACGTCAGCTCCCATTGAGTTGAGGAAATTGGCGAGGTCAACTATATGCGGCTCCTTTGCGGCGTTTTCAATGATAGTAAGCCCTCTTGCAAGAACTGCCGCAAGCATAACGTTAATAGTCGCGCCGACTGAAACGTTATCCATATAAATGCTTGAGCCGACGAGCTTGTCCGCCCTGGCAACAACCATTCCGTCAACGGTGTCAACGTCTGCGCCGAGCATTTTAAAGCCCTTTACGTGGAGGTCAATAGGCCTTACGCCGAAATTACAGCCGCCGGGCATTGCAACCTCAGCCTTTTTGAATCTTCCGAGCATTGCGCCGATAAGGTAATAGCTTGCCCTGAAATGAGAGGTCATCTCATAAGGAACGCTCTGATAGCTGAGATTTGTTGTGTCAATTTCAATTGTATCGTTATTGATAAGCTTAACCGTTGCGCCCATGCTGTCAAGAATCTCGATGATAAGGTGAACGTCGCTTATCTGAGGAATGTTTTCAATCCTCACTTTATCGCCTGCGAGAATTGCTGCGGGAATAATAGCAACAGCAGCGTTTTTCGCGCCGCTTATGTTAACCTCTCCGAACAGCTCTTTTCCGCCGTTAATTACAAAATTTTCCAAAATCTTATCCCCCTGAAACCCGGGTATATATCCATTTAATAGTATTAAATTTAAAATTACTTATATGTATGTTAATATACAGTAGTAATTATACCAAATAGATGCCGTTAAATAAACAATACACAGTGCTTTTTTTCCAAACTGTAATTTTTTAACGCAACAAAATATCAGTCTTAGAAAAATTGTCAACACAATATATAGTGTTTTTACAACATATTATCTAAAACTGACAAAATATTGTTGTTTTTATTGGTAACAAAAAGGTAACACATTATTACAATTTTGTCAATACCTAATTTGATTTTTATTGAGTATTTTTATTTAATTATATTATGCGCGTTAATTGACATATCAAAACCTATTGTGTATAATTTTATTATCAACCAAAAGGAGCATAGTTTATGTAAAAGGTTAA
>CAMOWP010000175.1 GCA_946628455.1 uncultured Clostridia bacterium
GACAGAACAAATTACGACCTCACCCAGCACATCAACGTTTCAGGCAAAAACCTTGAATACTTTGACCAGACAACCAATAAGAAATACATCCCATACGTTATCGAGCCGTCGCTCGGCGTTGAAAGGCTTTTCCTTGCCGTTGTATGCGAAGCGTATGACGAGGAAATGCTTGATGAGGAAAAGAACGATTCAAGAGTTGTTATGCATTTTCACCCCGTTCTTGCTCCGTTCAAGGCTGCTGTGCTTCCGCTTTCAAAGAAGCTCAACGAGCAGGCTGAAGAGGTATTCACAAATCTTTCAAAGAAATTCAACGTTGATTATGACGACGCAGGCTCAATCGGCAAGCGTTACCGCCGTCAGGATGAAATCGGAACTCCGTTTTGCATCACTTATGACTTTGACTCGCTTGAGGACGGCTGCGTAACCGTACGTGACCGCGATACTATGGAGCAGGTAAGGCTTCCAATCGCTGAGCTTGAAAGCTTTATTGAAAAGAAGCTGGAATTTTAATAAACGAGTATACAGGGCGGCTGAGGTCGCCCTGTAGCTGAATAAGGAGACTGTTATGAAAATTGACAGAGCAATAATAAAGGAACAGGCAAAGCAGCTTATTAAAGGCAGAATAATCGTTTTGTTCGTAATAACGCTTGTTGTAAGCCTTCTGACCACATCTGCAACCGTAATGACAAATACGAACAACTACCGCGACAGACTTGACAGCGTATTTTCCCGAAGCTCAAGGGTAAACGGCTCAAAGGACCTTGAGGAATACCTTGAGGATTTCGGCGAGCAGCTTGACGAATACGCAAACGGCAACGGCTCTGACGGCGAGGAAAAAAGCGGCGACGAAAAGCCCGCCGTAAAGCCCTTCAGTGGTATTATGACAGGGGCCTTTTCAAAGCTTCTCTACATTGTGAATATTATATTTGCGCCGCTGACTGTCCTCCTTTGCGGAGTTTATCTTCTGCTTATTAAGGGAAGACCGCTCGGGCTTTACGATGAATTTCAGTACGTTTTCAAAACCGCCTTTGACAAATCGTATTTCAACAAATTCCTTCTTATGCTTCTCAAGGGAATATTCACTTTCCTTTGGATGCTGCTGTTTTTTATTCCGGGAGTCATTTACCAATACAAGGTTTATTTTGCAGAATTTATTCAGGCGGAGTATCCGGAGCTTTCCTGGAAGGAAACGCTTGAGCTGTCAAAAAAGATGACAAACGGCCATAAGGGCGAGCTTTTCGCACTGGATTTAAGCTTCATTCCGTGGATTGCGCTGACGGTTATAACCTTAGGCGTTGCAGGAATTTACGTTATTCCATACTACCTTACAACAAGGGCTCTCTTCTATGAAAATTTCAAGCAGAGAGGCATAGCGACGGGCGAAATAACGGAAGCCGACTTTATGTCTCAGGAGCAGAAATACGCTCAGTACCTCAGAGAAAATCCTCAGGCGTATAGCTACAGCTATATTCCTAATTATGCTGCGGCTCCCGCGCCTCAGGCACAGCCTGCGCCGCAGTACGCTTATCCGCAGTATCCTCAATATCCTCAATATCCTCAATATCCGCAATATCCGCAGTATTCCGCTCCCGCGCAGCTGTCTCCTCAGGCGCCTGCTGCTCAGGAGGCTCAGCCTCAGCAATACTGCCAGCCGGCACCTACCGCCGCGCCCGCTGCAGATATGAATTCACAGCAGAATACAATTAATCAGGAAACAGACAATGAAACGTTTTAACATATCACACGAATACGATTATAATTTATACTGCAAGGGCGTTTACAGTGCTAAAACTCCCCTTATCGCTCAGATTTGCTCCTTCCTCAACCCTCTCAGGCAGAAGGCTGAGCAGGCGCTTGAAATGAAGAGCGAGCTCAAGCTGTCCTCTGCTTACGTTCTTTATTTCTATCTGCTCAGTCAGGCGGAAAGCATTGCCGATTTCACGCTGAAAAACGGCGATGAAAAGGAGGCAATTTCCTTTGCGGGCGGGCAGCTTTCAAGGCTTTTCACCTTTGAGGATTTTGCTTGCATTGTAAAGGAAAACGGAATTGTTCCGATGCCCTCAATGCCCGACCCTGCGCACCATCATAAAAGCGACTGCGTTTACATTCTTGAAAACAGAATAAGGCTCGGCGTATCCCAGCTTGTAAAGGGTGAAATAACAAAGGAGCGGCTTTTATCGGAAGCAAGAGCCATTCTTTCTGAAGGCCTTGGCGAGCCGCCCGAAGGCTTCAGCCTCACCTATATTGACAGTGAGGATTCGCTCAAAACGCTTGACGGCTTAACACCGGTTGAATTCTTCAGAAATTATTGTAGCACCGACCTTGATAACTACTGCGTTATAAGCACGTCTGACAGCAAAGCAAAAGCCGCCGTTGCCGCTCAGATTAAGGGCGGCGAGCAGGTTGTTGTTCTTGCAGATACAAGGCATCAGGTTAACAAAATGCTCGGCATTCTTGACACTGATTTTCAGGATAACACAGACGTTTTCGGCTTTGATTTCAGCGTTTCAAAGGCGGACAAGCTCAGGCTCGGAATAATAAGGGCTGAAAGCTATCTCTCCCTTGACGGAGTTGCGTTTGATGAAAACGGCTCTCCCCTGCGCTTTAAGGCTCAGGATACCGACGGAAGCGAAACGGGCGCGGACGGTCACTACACTATGTCAGCAAAATGGTTTGACGAGTATGTAATCTCGGCAATTGTTAACAAAAAATATCTCGATTAAGGTATTATTATTTATAAATTTGCTCTTGCATAGGAAATGCAAATTGATTATAATATATGCGGTATAAATAAGTTCATTTATATTTGAAATTACTTGGAAGGAGTAAAAAAATATGGTTTATTCACATGAAGTTGAAATGATGTGCCCCGTAACTCAGGGTGTTGCACACGGCGCAGCTCCGATTCCGGAGGAAGCTAAGTGGGTAAAGGCTAAGGAAATCTCTGATATTTCAGGCTTCACGCACGGTATTGGCTGGTGCGCACCTCAGCAGGGAACCTGTAAGCTCACTCTCAACGTTAAGGAAGGCGTTATCCAGGAGGCTCTCGTTGAGACAATCGGTTGCTCGGGTATGACTCATTCAGCAGCTATGGCTTCTGAAATTCTCCCGGGAAGAACAATCCTTGAAGCGCTTAACACTGACCTTGTTTGCGACGCTATCAACACAGCTATGAGAGAGCTCTTCCTTCAGATCGTTTACGGACGTACTCAGTCTGCATTCTCTGAGGGCGGTCTCGTTATCGGCGCAGGCCTTGAAGACCTCGGTAAGGGCCTTCGCTCACAGGTTGGTACTCTTTACGGAACTCTCGCAAAGGGTCCGCGTTATCTTGAAATGACAGACGGTTATATCACAGGAATCGCTCTTGACGAGGATGATGAAATCATCGGCTACAAGTTTGTCAACTTCGGCAAGATGATGGATTTCATCAAGGCAGGCGACGACGCTAACACTGCTTTTGAAAAGGCTCAGGGCCAGTACGGCAGAGTTGACGACGCAGTAAGAGTTATCGACCCGAGAAAGGAATAAGGAGGATTTGACAATGGCTTTATTTGAATCATATGAAAGAAGAGAGAAGCAAATCCTTGCTGTTCTCGCTCAGTACGATATTAAATCAATTGAAGAGTGCAGAGAAATCTG
>CAMOWP010000176.1 GCA_946628455.1 uncultured Clostridia bacterium
TCAATCTGCTCCTGCATTTTCTGAGCCTGCTTGAGCATTGACTGCATATTCTGCGGGCCGCCGCCCATTCCCTTTGGTACTCTTGCCTTCATAATTATTCTCCTTTATTCTGAGATTAGTTAAAAGTTACGTTTATGTTTTTGCTCTGCGCCTGCGCAATAAGGTTTTCAAGAGGATCCTTTTTAACCGAAGCCTCCTGCTTACGCCTGAACAAACCAAGCTTATACTTATTTCCGGTTATATTATATAGCGCCTGCCTGATTGTTCTTGCGCTGTTATTCTTCTGAATGAAATCCTTAATGGTTGGGTTAGGGCTGTCAATAAGAAATACGTCGTCCCTGATATAGCCCTTAGCGTCATTAAGAATTCCGAAGAGAGTTATATCGAGCTTTCTCAGCTCGTCTATAAACTCGCCCCACTGAGCAAACTCAACCTGAGCGGGAGCTGCAGGCGCTTCCTGCTTTGGCTGCGCTTCAGGCTCGGAAGCGGGAGGCTCGGGAATCGGTGCCTGCGGCGTCTCGGAAATATGCGCCTGCGGTGGCTCGGACGCTGTTTCAGCCTCCGGCTGAGGGGCCTGAGCTTTTATTTCGCGCGAGGGCTGTTCCTTTTCCGCCTGCATTTCAGGCTGTTCGGGCTCTGCTTTTATTGGTGGAGCTTCTCTCTGAGGAGCGGGAACAACGCCGCTTTTGATTGCTCTTTCAACCGAAGAAAGACGGTCAAGAAGCGAAGCGACATTTTCATTAAGCTTTGGCTCGCAAAGCTTTACAAGCGCCATTTCAACCTCAATTCGCGCTGAGGCTCCGCCTTTTATATTCACAAGAGAGCTCTGGAAAACATCGAGCGCGTTAACAATTCCCTCAAGGGTGTAGTGTGAAGCGCTTTCAACTATTTTATTGTACTCATCGTCAGTGCAGATAATGAGCCCTCTGCTTTTTTTAACTGTTTTAACAACGAGGTAATTTCTGAAATGGTTAATCATTTCAACACACAGGCGCTCCATATCGTAGCTGTTTTCATAAAGGGTGCTTATGATATTTACAGCGTCACTTGAGTTGCGGCTTGCTATTGCGTTAGCAAGCTGATAAAGCGCCTCTCTTCCTGCGATTCCTGCTACCTCACTGACAAGCTCGCTTGTTATGTGCCTGCTTCTTCCCGCGCACTGGTCAAGGATTGAGAGACCGTCGCGCAGGGCGCCGTCGGCAATGCGGGCAATGAGGATAGCGGCGTCGCTGTCAAGAGTCATATTCTCCATTTCGCTGACCTCGTTGAGCCTTTCAGCCATTACCTCGGGAGGAATGCGCTTGAAATCAAAGCGCTGACAGCGTGAGAGGATTGTTGCAGGAAGCTTCTGCACCTCAGTTGTTGCAAGGATAAATATAACGTGCTCAGGCGGCTCCTCAAGCGTTTTTAAAAGCGCGTTGAAGGCGCCCTGAGAGAGCATATGAACCTCGTCAATTATATAAACTCTGTACTTACCTCTTTGCGGAGTGTATCTTACGTCCTCGCGAAGGTCGCGCACGTTGTCCACCTTATTATTGGAAGCGGCGTCGATTTCAACGACGTCAAAAATTGCTCCGCTGTCAAGCCCTTTGCAAACCTCGCATTCATTGCACGGCTCGCCGTTTTGGCTGTTTTCACAGTTTACTGCCTTTGCAAAAATCTTTGCGCAGGTGGTTTTACCCGTTCCGCGGGAGCCTGTGAAAAGATAGGCGTGAGAAATTCTTCCGCTCATTATTTCATTTTGCAGGGTTGAAGTTACGTGTTCCTGACCGTAAACGTCGCTGAACACCTTCGGTCTGTATTTACGATATAAAACCTGATACATATTCTTCCCCCTAATTTTAACAAAAGTGCCGCTATGCACTTTATGTAACGTACAGACTTGTCTGAGGCACACAGAATAATCCACTTATTGCTGCTCGGTTCCCCGCCTGACAAGGTTCGTAGCATCCCGTCGCACAGGGCCCATACGCTACATAAAATGCACAAGGGCACTCTTTTCGCAAATATTATACTATAATAAGATTATAAAATCAATAGTAATTTTAATTTTTTACGGGAGGGCACAGAGACCCTCCCCTACAATCTGTTACTTGAGAATTTCAGACAGCCTCTGAACTCCTTTACGGAAGGGTTACGGTAAAGGTTATTACCGAATTTTTGTGGGATACGGTTATTTTTCCGCCGTATTCCTCGGCAAGCCCCTGCGCCATGGCAAGGCCTATTCCGTGGCCCGTATTCTTGGAATTATGCGATTCATCCTCGCGGTAAAAGCGCTCAAAGAATTTTGAGGTATCAACCTTATTATCGGAGGAATAGGTATTTGAAACAACTATTCTCGCGCCCTTATTTGAAGTTCTGAAGCCTGCGTTAAGCTTAACCTCGCCCTTATCGTCGCAATACTTTGCGGCGTTATCAAGCAGGATATTGATAATCTCGCTTATGCCGTCGCTTGTTGCGTTTACCTTGACACCGTCTGCTATATCGGCTTCAAACAGCTTGTCCGAATTTGCAAAAACAGGGGCAAAATCCTCCGCGCTCTGCCTTGCAGCAGCGCTTACATCAACGCTGTAAAACGCCTTTTTATCAGCCTCGCCGAGCTTTGAGAGCTTGATAAGATTTGCAATGAGCTTGTTGAGCTTTTCAACCTGCTTTATTATGCTGCGCGTCCATTCCGTTTCGCCGTTTGTCATTTCTATAACCTCGGTGTTTGCCGAGATAACGGCGAGCGGAGTTTTCAGTTCATGAGAAGCGTTTGTTATAAACTGACGCTGGCTTTCCATATTATCAATAATCGGGCTGATTGCACGCTTTGAATAGAAGGAGACGAAGGTGATGAAAAAGATAAGGCAGATAACGCCGAACTCAAATGAAAAGCGCCTGAAATCATCGGCGGAGGCAATCTCCTTTGTGCAGTCGATATAAACTATTACCCTGCCCTGAGCATTTTCACCGACTACGTAGGCATACTCGCTTCCGTGGTAGGTAAAATGACCCTTGGCGCCGCTGCGCGTATCAGTTTTTGAAACAACGGTCATCATATCATTTTCATCAACGGCGGCAATCCTTTTAAGATAGGTTTTTGTTACCGTCTCATTGCTGTCAATATAAACGGTAAAATATCTTATTCTGTAACGGTCCTCTGCGTCAAAATCAGGCTTGTCCTCATCATTATTGCTCTCATTTACGGCGTCCGCCGTCAGCACGCCCTCATTGCTCAGAATGAAGCGCGCGTTATCATAAACCTTGTTAAGAGAATTCTGATAAGTAAAGCTGTTGACAAGGCTTAAAAGCACCGTCAGAACAACAAGCACCGCGGCGGTTGCGATAATAATAAATTTTAGCTGAAGCTTTCTTATCATAATCAGTCACCCGAAATTTCCTTCAAAACATAGCTTCCGTCCTTTTCGCCTTCAATGGCTATATCTGCTTTTACTGACAAAAGCTTCTGACGGAGATAAGAGATATACATAAACACGATTGAAGAATCGTCGTATTCCTCCTCGCTCCACACCTTTGTAAAGAGCTCCTCGGTTGAAAGCACTTTATCAATATTGAGCATAAGAAGCTCAAGGAGCTGTGTTTCCTTTTTTGCAAGGCGAATTGAGTTAAC
>CAMOWP010000177.1 GCA_946628455.1 uncultured Clostridia bacterium
CTTAACCCCGGCTGTATGGATTTTGAAAACGTTCAGCCGCGCTTCGTTTACTGCTTTGATTATAACGGTATGACAGAGGACGAGCTTATGCTCACCTTTAAATCCGATTACAGAAACAGAATCAGAAAGGCGCCGAGGAAGGGCGTTGAGGTTAAAATCTGCGGCAAGGAGGCGCTTGACGATTTTGTTGCGATTATGGCTGAAACGGGCGAAAGAGACGGCTTTTCAACAAGGCCGAAATGGTACTTTGAAAAGATTCTTGACTGCATGACCGACGACGCAAGGCTCTATATGGCTTACTACGAGGGCAAGGCTATTGCGGGAACCCTCGCTATAAAATGGGGTCAGAACGTTATGAAATATCAGTACGGCGCGTCCTCAAACGCGCACAGAAACGTTTACCCGAACTACGCGCTTCAGTGGGCTATGATGCAGTGGGGTATGGAATGCGGCTGCAAGGTTTACGATTTCGGCGGAATCAGCGGAGACTGCCAGAATCCCGACAATCCGCATTACGGCCTCTGGCGCTTCAAGCACGGCTTCGGCGGTTATATGAAGGAATTCATAGGCGAGTTTGACTACGTTATCAACAAGCCTGTATATAAAATGTACAACATTGCAACAGAGGTTTTAAAGAAGATAAGATGAGCAGATACGTTATTGATAAAGCAAAGCTTGACGAAAACATTGAGATAGTTAAAAGCAAGGCGGGAGTTGACGTTATAGGCGTTGTAAAGGGCAACGGCTACGGCTTCGGAATTAAGGAGTTCACGCTTGCTTTAAAGGAGCACAAAATTAAAACCTTTGCGGTTACAGAGGTCACTGACATCCCCGTTTTAAAGGAAATTCTTGATGATGAAGATATACTCGTTATGCGCTCAACCTGCCTTGAAAACGAGGCGGAGCTCATTGCAAAAAACGGGGCGATTGCTACAATCGGCTCGCTTGAGGCGGCTGAGACTATGGACGCAGTTTCTCAGAAGCTTGGCGTTAAGACGAAATGCCATCTTAAGATTGACACGGGAATGGGAAGATACGGTTTTATGCCGAGTCAGGTTGAGGAAGCGATAAAATGCTATTCCTTTGAAAACCTTGAATTCATCGGCGCATACACACATTTTTCATCGGCATTCAGAAACACGGAGCTTACGAAGGCTCAGCTCACTATGTTTAAAGACACTATGGAGCAGATTAAGAAGGCAGTCGGCGAGGTTGGCGTTATTCATGCGGCTAACTCCCCTGCTCTGCTTAACGTCAGCGACGTTTGCCTTGACACTGTAAGAATAGGCTCGGCGTTTACGGGAAGAGTTATAACGAGAAGCAAGAGCGGACTTAACAGGCTCGGCTCGCTTGAGGCGGAGGTTGTTGAGGTAAAGACCGTTCCCGCAGGCTATTCAATCGGCTACAACGGGCTTTACACGACTAAGCGCGAAACAAAAATCGCCATAGTACCGATTGGGCACTATGACGGCTTCGGGCTTGCAAAAGAAAAGGAGCAATACGATTTTCACTACGTTTTAAGCGTATTCAAGCGCTTTCTCAAAAAGCAGCAGATGTACGTCAGAATCAACGGCGAAATGCACTACGTTATCGGCGGAATCGGGCTTTCGCACACTGCAGTTGACGTTACGGGAACTGACATAAAAGCAGGCGACCTCGCTTCGGTTGACATCTCGCCGCTGCTCGTTAACCCGAGAATTGAGAGAATATACAAATAAATTAAAATGACAGATTATAAAAAGCGTTACGGAGTTAATCCGTAACGCTCTTATATTTATTTCGTTTCTGTTATTAAATCGTTTTCTGCTTCGCGGCGCTCTTTGAGAGTTTCCTCAACCTTTCTTCTCTCTTCAGGCGTGTAATGAATGAAGAGAAGCGGAATAATAAAGAGAACGCTTGCTATTGCAGGGGTAAGCATAACGAGGGGCCAAATCCACTTATCAAACGCTGCGCTCTGAGTTCCTACGAAAACTGCTGCGGAATCATCAACAGCGTTATATTTAAGAAGATGAAGCGCGAGGGCTGAAAGCCCTGCCGTTATGCCGCTTGAAATTTTTGTAAACGAGGTCTGGATTGAGAAGGTAATTCCCTCCGTTCTTTTGCCCGTTTTATATTCCATATAGTCGATACTGTCGCAGAAAATCGAGGTCTGCGCGATTGAGGTTGCACCGTTTGGAATACAGCCTATGCCGACTATAATGAGGCCTATCCATAAGTTTTTGCCTTCAAAGCCGATGAAATACGCAATAACTCTTGTAACGATATTGCACACCTGCATAAAGATAAGAACATTTCTGTAGCCGCCGAACCACTGCTTCATTTTATCCGCAAGCATCATTCCGATGAAGCCCGGCGCGCTTGTAATTGCAAAGTAGATAGTAGTAAGCCCGAGGGCGCCTATCATACCGAGGATTCCCTCGCCGTTTCCGATAAAATCGGCAGGGATTTCGTACTTGAAGAAATATGTTACAAGGTTAGCTCCGAAGCCGAGCGCGCCGCAGAGATTTGCAAGCGTTACAAGCAGCATCATTTTGTTTTTAAAGAGGAGCGAAAAGCTTTCCCTTAAGCTCTCCTGCTGGTCGTTAACGTTTACCCTGATTCTCTCCTGAGCCTGATAACAGCGAAGGGACATCATTGAGCCGCCGAGGCCGAAGATAATCGCGAAAACGATAGTCATAAGCCTCCACGAGGAGCCTGTTGCGTTAACAACCATTTCAAGCACCATGGGAATGCCCATGCTGAAAACGCCGTAAGCGATTGAGCCGAAGGTCCTTGCCCACTGAACAAAGCGGTCTCTCTCCGAGGAATCGGGAGATACGCAGGCGGTAATGCCCCAGATTGCAACGTCCTGGAAGGTGTAGCTCAAATCCCAGCAGATATACATAATAACGAAATATGAAATTCTCAGCCACAGAAGCTTATCGTCAGTTGAAAAAACAACGAACATAAGCACCGTGAAAACGCCAACGGGAAGCGG
The DNA here is from genome assembly GCA_946628455.1 of uncultured Clostridia bacterium. GTDB lineage: Bacteria > Bacillota > Clostridia > Oscillospirales > Acutalibacteraceae > Eubacterium_R. The sequence goes on from CAMOWP010000177.1 coordinate 2,978, forward strand.
AGTATTTTTAAGGAACGGTCTGAGCTTTTCGCCCGTTTTAAACGAATGCTTGTCAACAAACGAGCCGACAATCGGGTCATTAACGCCGTCCCAGACCTTCATTACAACAAGCATAACGGAAACAGCGAGTGCGGGGAAAAGCGCAATGTCAGTCAGAAAGTAAGTAAAAAACGAGCCTCCGATGAAGGCATAAAGCATATTCTGACCGACGAGACCGAAATAATAATTAGCTTTTTCTTTTTTTGAAATGTATTTCATTTTGCACCTCTGTTAAGGCAACATTTTAAACGGGAGGGCGCAGAGGCCCTCCCCTACATTTTTTTCGGGACGTCGGGGACGCCGTCCCCTACAATTTTGCGGGACGTCGAGGACGCCCTCCCCTACAGTTTATAAATAATTACTTTTTCTTTTCCTTCTTTGCTCTGACCTCGTCGCTTTCAAGGAACATATAGGTAAGAGCGGCGAAGCAAGCGCCAACGAGCGGACCTACGATGAACACCCAAAGTTGGGAAAGAGGCTCTGTATTTCCGTTTACAAAAGCTGCAAGAGCGGGAGCGATTGAGCGCGCAGGGTTAACCGAGGTTCCCGTTAAGCCGATACCGAAGATGTGAACGAGAGTG
>CAMOWP010000178.1 GCA_946628455.1 uncultured Clostridia bacterium
AAGCGGACGTTTCTGAGATTACTCTTATTTTCCTTTGCCCAGATATCCTTTCCGTTTACAAAAAGCTTGCCCTCGGTTGGCTCAATAAGCCCGTTAAAATGCTGAATAAGCGTTGATTTTCCCGAGCCTGTGTGCCCGATGATTCCTATTATTTCGCCCTTTTCAGCGGAAAAGCTTATATCGCTTATAGCCGCGCACTCAAACGGAGTGCCGACTGAATAGCGAAATGTTAAATTTTCAGCTGATAAAATTGGCATAAGCTTTTCCTACACTAACTGTTTATATAATTCTTTTGCGCACTGCTCGGCGTTGAGAACGGTCTCCTCGCTTTCAAGCTTCAGCGCGCTCATAAGCTTTGTTGACTGAGGAACGTCAAGCTGAAGGCTCCTCATCATTTCAATATTTTTAAACACCTCTGACGGTGCGCCGTCGAGCTTTATAGCTCCGTCATCAATAACGATAACTCTGTCAGCCATCACCGCCTCGTCCATATTATGAGTTATATGAACGATTGTAATGCCCTCCTCGCGGTTCAGCTTAAGAACGGTGTCCATAACCTCGCGCCTTCCGCTCGGGTCAAGCATTGCGGTTGATTCGTCAAGAACGATGCAGCGCGGCTTCATTGCGATAATTCCCGCAACGGCAACCCTCTGCTTCTGACCGCCCGAAAGCTTACTCGGAGCGTTGAAGCGGTGCTCGTACATTCCGACTGTTTTAAGCGCCTCATCGACCCTTTTTCTGCATTCCTCGGGAGGAACTCCGAGGTTTTCAACACCGAAGGCAACATCCTCCTCAACGATTGAGGAGACAATCTGATTATCGGGATTCTGGAACACCATACCGACGTTACGCCTTACGTCGTAAATAGTATCATCGTCCTTCGTTTCGATTCCGCAGGAAATTACCCTGCCCTTATCGGGAAGGAGGATTCCGTTTGTGAGCTTTGCAACGGTTGATTTACCCGAGCCGTTATGCCCGAGAATTGCAACAAAGCTTCCCTCTTCAATTTTCAGGTTGAAATCCTTAAGAACGGGGACCTCTTTTTCATTTCCCTCGTCATCGTCAACTATGTATGAAAACGAGACGTTTTCAAATTCAATCAAGCTCATATTATTCTGCCAGCCATATAGCTGTTGCGCCGCACGGAAGCACGCCGCCGCTTGCGGTTACGGGCAGACCGATTTCGTCCGCCGTTGCGCGTCCCCTGCGCTTTTTCGTTATAGTATCGTCAAGTATGTATTTCATAACGGAAGCGGAAAGCCCCGTAGTATATGAATTGAGAATTACAGCAACAGGCTTGTCGGAGAGCACCTTTTCAACTGTTGCCATAAAATCATAAAGGCAGTCCTCAAGCTTCCAGGTTTCGCCGCGCGGACCTCTTCCGTAAGAGGGCGGGTCAAGGATAATTATATCGTATTTATTTCCGCGTCTGATTTCGCGCTGAACGAATTTCATACAGTCGTCAACTATCCAGCGGACGTCGCCGTCTGCAACTCCGCTTGCCTGCGCGTTTTCCTTTGCCCAGGAGGTCATACCCTTTGAGGCGTCAACGTGAACGACGGCTGCCTCCTCCTTTAGGCAGGCAACAGTTGCGCCGCCCGTATATGCAAAGAGGTTGAGCACCTTAACCTGCTCCTTATCGCTGTTTCTTATAAGCTCTCTTACGAAATCCCAGTTAACAGCCTGCTCGGGGAAAAGCCCCGTGTGCTTGAAGCCCATTGTTTTTATATTAAAGGTTAAATCGTTATATCTTACCTGCCATGCGGAAGGCATTCTTCTGAAAAGCTTCCACTGCCCGCCGCCCGTTTTTGAGCGGAAATACCTAGCTGATGGCTGACCCCAGAGGCGGTGCTCCCTCGCGCTTTTCCAGATAACCTGCGGGTCGGGACGGATTAATATTTCCCTTGTCCAGCGTTCAAGCTTTTCGCCCGAGGAGCAGTCTATAAGCTCATAATCCTTCCATCCGTCTGCTATTCTCATAAATTATGACAGCCTTTCCTTAACAACTGCCGCAATGTCCTCGCCGAGGCGCTGGATATGGTCAATATCCTTGCCCTCAAGCATAACTCTTACAAGCGGCTCTGTTCCGCTGACTCTTACAAGAACGCGTCCGTCGCCCATAAGCTCCATCTCAGCCTTCTGAGTTGCCGCGATAATATATTCATCGTTATTATATTTCTGCTTGCCCTCTGCGGATACTCTTACGTTGATGAGCACCTGAGGATAAACGGTCATAATTGAAGCGAGCTCGGAGAGCTTCTTTCCGCTTTTTATAACCGTTTCAATAAGCTGAACGCCTGAAAGCTCGCCATCGCCCGTTGTGGCATAATCAAGAAAGATAACGTGACCCGACTGCTCGCCGCCGATATTGTAGCCATCCTTTAGCATTCTCTCAAGAACGTATCTGTCACCGACCGCAGTTCTTGCGCAGTTGATACCCTCTGCATCACAGAATTTAAAGAAGCCCATATTGCTCATAACGGTTACAACAGCTGTATCCTGCCTGAGTTTTCCCTCTTCCTTCATTCTTTTAGCGCAGATAGCGATAACCTTATCGCCGTCAACAAGCTCGCCGTTTTCGTCAACAGCAAGCATTCTGTCAGCGTCTCCGTCAAATGCGAGGCCTAAATCAAGATTTGCCTGCTTAACGAAGCGCATAAGCTCCTCAGGATGAGTTGAGCCGCAGTTATCGTTGATATTAACGCCGTCGGGAGTGTCTGAAAGCATAATACACTTTGCGCCGAGGGCTGTAAAGATGTCCTTAGCGCAGACTGAAGCTGAGCCGTTTGCGCAGTCAAGCGCAATGGTCATTCCGTCAAAGCGCGTCTCAGTTGTGCTGACAACGTGGTCAATATAATCTTTTACAGCTGTTTTTGAATAAAGTCTGTTTCCAACGTCACCGCCGATTTTTATATCAATCGGCTCGGCGTTATCAAGAATAATTGCTTCTATTTCTTCTTCGATTGCGTCATCAAGCTTATATCCCGTTTTCTGGAAAATCTTGATTCCGTTATATTCGCAGGGATTGTGGGAGGCTGAAATCATAATTCCCGCCTCGCATTCGTACTTACCTACGAGATATGCAACTGCAGGGGTCGGCACAATGCCTACCGATAAAACGTTACAGCCTACCGAGCAGAGACCTGCTGTCAGCGCGGCTTCAAGCATATCGCCCGAGGCTCTTGTGTCCTTACCTATAAGAACGGTTGGCTTTGCGCTTTTTGCTTCTCTTAAAAGAACGGTTGCAGCTGCAGCGCCAATCTGCATTGCAAGCTCGTTTGTTAAATCCTTATTGGCGATTCCTCTAACGCCGTCAGTTCCGAATAATCTTCCCATAAGTAATCCTTTCAGTTATAAATCGAGCTTTTCCTGAGAAGAGCCGTTATTTCCGTTTGTTCCGAATTCAATTCCGAGATGAGCATAGCCCGCAGGAGTTACCTGCCTGCCTCGCGGAGTTCTTGCAAGGAAGCCTATCTGCATAAGATAAGGCTCGTATACGTCTTCAATAGTAACGCTTTCCTCACCGATAGCGGCGGAGATGGTTTCAAGCCCTACGGGGCCGCCGTTATAGTTTCTT
>CAMOWP010000179.1 GCA_946628455.1 uncultured Clostridia bacterium
GACAATTTGATAGCCTTGACAGGATAACTGTTTTACATTCTATGTTCTTTGAGGGAAAAGAATTTGATAAGCACACACTTGGCATCACCTTTGTTGCAACAAGCAGCGTTAAAACACTTCTTGAAGAAAAATACCCGCTGCCTGATGAATTCAAAGATACTCCTGAGTTTAAAGAAATAATCAAAGCTTTATAACAAAAGCGCCGCCTCGAAAGAGGCGGCGCTTATATATGGGTTTACTGCGGGCAGTAGCCTGTTGAATCAATGTCCTCTGCGTCGGGAGGGAAGAATTCATTAACAGGGAAATCGATGTTCTGGAAGCTCTCGCAAGGGCTCTGAGTTGAGCAAGCGCACTCTCTTTCGGGAATGCAGAAATCAATTGCGGGAATAAGAAGCTGAACATCGCGGGAAAGCTGAATGATTGAGAAAAGGCCGACAGTAACGAGGACGGCTTTCTGAGGATTCTGAGGATATCTTGAGTTTCCGAGCGCGCTTCTGATTGAATCGGGGAAAGTTGTGCAGCAATGGCGGCGGCAATGGCAAACCTCAACAACATCGGTGTCAAGAACAACGGGGTCAACAGCCTGAACCTTGGCAACGGGGTTGGTATACTTGGGAGCCTCGGGGCAGTCTGAGCGGCGCTGCTCTGCGGGAGAGGTAAAGATTTTAACCTTACCCTCCGAGCCGAAGAGAATGCACTTTTTCTCAAAGTTTGCATAGCCGATTGCGACTCTCGGCATTGCGCCCGGTGATGAGTAAGTATCAAATCTCAGACGGAAATAAAAATTAACCGTTACGCTGTAATAGCCTCTGTTAAACGGTACCTCGTCAACGTCAATGCTGACAGCAGAGATATCGCAATCTCTTGTTCTGATGCTGTCGGCGTTATCAACAAGCGCCTGAGATTCGTCGTTAAAGGTAACTCTTAAATCCTCAAGGCAATCCTTGCTTACACAGGAATCGTAGATTCGCTTAGTGTCAATGCAAACGTTGTCGCTGATACGGGCAGAGTCATTTTTGATAGGAAAATCGTTCATAAGAAAACTCCTTCACAGATTATTTGAAGCCTGACTTCAATACATACTATGAAGGAGTTATTTTTATGTGATAGAAAATTAAACCTTTTCGAGCTTTGCGAATTTTGCCATCATTTTTTTAGTTCCCGCCTTGTCAAACGCAACCTCCATAAGAACGTCGTTACCCATAGGGTTACAGCTTAAAATTACGCCCGTTCCGAAGCTTTTATGCTTAACCGTGTCGCCGACCTTGTAATCTATGCTGACCTCGCTCGGCGCATTATTAACCTGGCCGAAAGCGTGAGCGGCTGAACTCGATTTTTTGTAATCGTTTCCGATTTTAACGCTTTTTGCGTATTTTCCTGCAGTTTTCGGTGAGCCGAAGCCGTTTGAATATCCGCCGTCGGAGCGCGAAGCAAAGCCGAAGGAGGCGGAATAAGAGCTAACGCTTCTGTCATCCGTTACATCTGCGGGAATCTCGGTTATAAAGCGGGATTGCGGATTCCTGCTTGTTGTTCCGTAAAGCATACGCTGTCTCGCATTAACGAGATAGAGCTTTTCCCTCGCTCTCGTTATTCCCACGTAAGCAAGGCGGCGCTCCTCCTCGAGCTCCTCCTCGCTGTAAAGGCTCTGGTTACCGGGGAAGATTCCCTCCTCCATACCCGGGATGAAAACAACGGGGAATTCAAGCCCTTTAGCGGAGTGAAGAGTCATAAGAACAACGGAGTCCTCATCCTCGTTATATGAATCAATATCGCTTACAAGAGCAACGTCCTCAAGGAATTCTGAAAGCGAGAATTCATCGTCCTCCTCTTCATATTTGATAAGCATTGAGGAAAGCTCCTGAACGTTGTTTTTTCTGTCCTCCGCCTTCTGCGGCTCCTCCTCTTCAAGGTATTCAAAATACTTGGTTTCGCTGAGGATTTCCTGAAGCAAATCAGACATTTTCATACCCTCGTCAAGGCACGCCTGAAAGTGCTTAATCATATCGCAAAAAGCGCCGAGCTTGCCTGCCGCGCGCGAGGTTTTTGCAAACTCGTCGGCATGCTCGCAGACCTCAAACGCCGTCATTCCGTTAACTGCGGCAATTTCAAGGATATAGCTGAACATAGTGTCGCCGATTCCGCGGCGCGGAGTGTTGATAATCCGCTGAAGCCTTACGTTATCCGCGGTGTTGTTTACAACGGCAAAATAGGAGATGATATCCTTGATTTCCTTTCTGTCAAAGAAGCGGTTGCCGCCGATAATCCTGTATGAAACGCCCGACTTTGCAAGCATAATTTCTATGTTTCTTGACTGAGCGTTCATACGGTATAAAACGGCGTGGTCCTTGTATTTTCTGCCGTTTGCAACGTTTTCATTGATTTCGTCAACGATAAATTGCGCCTCGTCCATCTCGTTTCTCGCAGTATATAAAACTACCTTTTCGCCGTCCTTGCCTACATATGAGCGTAGGTGCTTATCCGCAAGGCGCGTTTTATTGTTTTGGATAACGGAATTTGCCGCGTCAAGAATATTCTGCATTGAGCGGTAATTTTCTGCAAGCTCAAGCTGAATAACCTTTAAGCCCTCGTCCTCATAACGCTCCTTGAAGCGCATAATGTTTTCAATAGTAGCGCCGCGGAAGCGGTAAATGCTCTGGTCGTCATCGCCGACAACGCAGATATTATGGTATCCGCCTGCGAGAAGATATGTTAAAACATACTGCGCATAGCTTGTGTCCTGGTACTCGTCAACGATAACGTACCTGAACTGATTCTGATAAAGAGAGAGCACATCCTCATTATTCCTGAGAAGCTCAACGGTATTAAAAATCATATCGTCAAAATCCATTGCGTCAGCCTTTAGAAGCTCCTTCTGATACTGAGCGTAGCACTGCGCAATTTTTGATTTTCTGAAATCGTTCTGATTGGTCGCTCTGTATTCCTCAGGGTCAATGAGGCTGTCCTTCGCGTGGCTGATTTCAGCTAAAATTGAGCGGTAGTTCAGAAACTTATCCTCTATTCCGAGAGATTTCTGAACACGCTTCATTACTCGCTTCTGGTCATCTGTATCGTAAATTGTGAAATGCTGAGAATAGCCAATTCTGTCACCGAAACGACGCAGCATTCTTGCGCACATTGAATGGAAGGTGTGCGCCCAGATATCGTTAGCGTCCTCGCCGATAGTATTTACAAGCCTCTCTTTAAGCTCGCCCGCCGCCTTGTTTGTAAAGGTTATGGCAAGCACCTGCCACGGGAGCGCGTAGCCGTCTGCGATAATATGCTCAATCCGTTTAACAATGGTTGCGGTTTTGCCCGTTCCTGCGCCTGCTACAACGAGCACGGGTCCCTCAACTGTGTCAATAACGCGCTGCTGCTCCTTATTCGGTTTTACTGCGTCTTTATTAGCCATAGTTTTTATCCTTTTTTATCAGTAAATAATCATATGTATTATAAAGCATCGGGGCATTTTTTTCAACAAAAAAGCCCGGATTATTTACAGTTTGTCATTTTGCATAAAAAGTATTGATTTATTTTGAAAACGGAGTATAATAGTAATAGTAAAAAACAA
>CAMOWP010000180.1 GCA_946628455.1 uncultured Clostridia bacterium
GAGCAGGACTATAAGGCGTTTTACGAAAATGAAATTATGATGCGTAAGCTGATGATTTACCCGCCGTACTGCGATTTGTTCTCAGTAACCTTTACCGGTGAAAACGAAAACGAAACGGCGCTTTGCTCAAAGGCTTTCTTTGAAAAGCTCGTTGAGCTTAATAAAGGCGATTACAGCGACGTGAGATTCGTCGCGCTTGGTCCTACGCAGGCAAAAATTTCAAAAATAAATAACAATTACAGATACAGAATATTACTGAAAACAAAGAATAATAAAAGAATCCGTTCAATGCTGACGGAGCTTCTTAAATCTATTAATAAGGATAAATCTTTTAAAGAGGTTACGGTATCCATAGACCTCAACCCTAACGATTTATCATAACGGAGATACAAATGGCACTCAGAAATGTTGTAAAGATAGGAGACCCTATCTTAAATAAAAAAAGCAGAGTTGTTGAAAAGTTTGACGACAGGCTTGCAACTCTTATTGACGATATGTTTGAAACTATGTATAACGCCCAGGGCGTAGGGCTTGCCGCAGTTCAGGTAGGTCTGCTCAAAAGAGTGGTCGTAATCGACGTTGGCGACGGACCTATGGAGCTTGTCAACCCTGAAATTACGTCAAGGGAAGGCGAGCAGAGGGAGAGCGAGGGCTGTCTCTCGGTTCCCGGCAAATACGGCGTCTGCGTTCGCCCTGCAAAGGTAACCGTCAAGGCGCAGGACAGAACGGGAAAATGGCACGTTTACACGGGCGAGGGGCTCAAAGCAAGGTGCTTCTGCCATGAGCTTGACCACCTTGAGGGAATTCTCTTCACCTCAAAAGTTATCGGAGGTTTGCAGGAATAATGCGTATAGTATTTATGGGCACGCCTGATTTTGCGGTGCCCTGCCTTGAGGATTTATATAACTCTGAGCACGAGGTGCTCGGCGTGTTTACTCAGCCCGATAAGCCCGTCGGAAGAAAGCAAATCTTAACTCCGCCTCCCGTCAAGCAGTTTGCGCTTGAAAAGGGAATAGCGGTTTATCAGCCTGAAAAAATTAAAAGTTCAGACGCAGCAGATATTATCAAAGAGCTTGCTCCCGATATTATAATCGTTGTCGCTTACGGAAAAATTCTCCCTGAGGAGATTCTCAGCGCGGCGCCCTTCGGCTGCATTAACGTTCACGCCTCGCTTCTTCCGAAATACAGAGGCGCGGCGCCGATTCAGTGGGCTGTTCTTAACGGCGAAAAGGAAACGGGCGTTTCAATTATGCAGATGGATAAGGGGCTCGACACGGGCGACGTTATCCTTGTAAGAAAAACCGATATTGACGAAAACGAAACGAGCGAGGAGCTTTTTGACGAGCTTTCTGCCATAGGCGCTCAGGCGCTGCTTGAAGTGCTTGAGCTTATTGAAAACGGTGAAGCCGTTAAAACTCCTCAGCCCGAAGGCGATTTCGGCTACGCTAAAATGATAACTAAGGAGCTCTGCCCGATTGACTGGAGCAGACCTGCCGCGGAAATTCACAATAAGGTGCGCGGCCTGCAGACCTGGCCCGTTGCAATAACTAAGCTCGGCGGCAGAAATCTTAAAATTCATAAAACCGTCAGGTGCGATTTTAAAGGCGGCATGGCAGGCGAGGTTATGGAGAGCGACAGAAGGCTGATTGTCTCCTGCGGCGACGGCAGCTGCCTTGAAATTCTTGAGCTTCAGCTTGACGGTAAAAAACGAATGGAGGCAAAAGCCTTCCTTCAGGGAAACAGAATTGAAAAGGGAACAATTTTAGGAGAATAATTATGATGCTTTATTATATGACAGGCTTTATTATGATACCTGTTTTCATCTTCGCGCTGATATGCCAGGCAAAGGTTAAAAGCAATTACAAAAAATATTCAAGGGTTATGAACAGGCGCGGTATGACGGGAGCGCAGGCGGCGCATTATCTTCTGCAGCTCAACGGAATTACCGATGTCAGCATTGTGCCCTGCGGCGGTAACCTCACCGATAACTATAACCCCAAAACAAAAACAATCAATCTTTCTGAGGGAGTATATAATTCAACAAGCGTTGCCGCAGTGGGCATTGCCTGCCACGAAGCGGGTCACGCCTGCCAGCACGCTCAGGAATACTCTCCCTTAAAGCTCAGAAACGCAATTATCCCCGCAACGAGAATCGGCTCAAATTTAGGCGTTATTCTCTGCATTGGCGGCATATATCTTACGTCGCTCGCTTCACTTTCGGAGCTCGGAACAACTATCGCGTATATCGGAATTATCCTTTATTCCTTCGTTGTGCTCTTTCAGCTTATAACGCTTCCCGTTGAGTTTGACGCAAGCAAAAGAGCGCTTGCAACAATCAGGGATAATCAGTTCCTCTATGAGGATGAATACAAGGGCGCAAAAAAGGTGCTCACAGCTGCCGCATTAACCTACGTTGCGGCTCTTGCTTCCGCGCTTGCAACGCTGCTCAGGCTCCTTCTTATAGTCAGCGGAGGCTCAAGGAGACGATGAAAAGCCCGTTACTCAGCGCATTTGAAATCCTGTATTCCGTGCAAAAGGACGGCGCTTATTCAAACATAGCTCTTGACGGCGCGCTTAAGTGTGCTTCAGCGAGCGACAGAGGCGTAATAACTCAGCTCGTTTACGGCGTTATTGAAAGACGGCTGACGCTTGATTATCTTATCAGTCAGCACCTGACTAAAAGAACGAAGCCGAAGGTTAAAATTATACTTTACCTCGGCGCGTATCAGCTTTATTTTATGAACAGCGTCCCGCCTCATGCGGCTGTTAACGAAACAGTAAAGCTCTGTGAGCAAACGGGCACGCAGTATTATAAAGCGCTTGTCAACGCCGTTTTACATAAGCTTGACAGCGAGCGCGTTGATTTAAACAGCGCGCCTCCTGAGATTAAATATTCCTGCCCGAAGCCGCTTATAAATATGTGGTCAAAGCAGTATTCCCGTAAGACAGCGGAAAAAATTCTTGAATCAATCAACGAAAAGCCTCCCGTTTTCGCCGTTCCCAACAGCCTGTTCGTTACGGCTGACGAGCTCGTTTACGAGCTTGCGCTTGAAGGAATTGAAAGCGAAGCGGCAGGGGAGCTTGTAAAGATTAATTCCGCCTTCTCGCTTAAAGGCAGCAAGGCGTTTGAAAGAGGGCTCTTTCACATTGAGGATATGAGCTCTTACCTCTGCGCCAAAGCGCTTGAAGCAAAGGAGAATGATACCGTCCTCGACCTCTGCTCAGCCCCGGGCGGCAAGGCGTTTACCGTTGCCGAGGGTATGAAAAATAAGGGCACGCTTTACGCCTATGACCTTTATGAGCACCGCGTAAGGCTGATTGAGGAGGGCGCAAAAAGGCTCGGCTTAAGTAATATCAAAGCCGCAGTCAACAACGCGGAAATATTCAGCGGGGATATTCCGACGGCTGACAGAATCCTCTGCGACGTGCCCTGCTCAGGCTTCGGCGTTATAAGAAGAAAGCCCGAAATACGCTACAAGGAGCTTGACTCGGTAAAGGAGCTTCCCGCTCTGCAGCTTAAAA
>CAMOWP010000181.1 GCA_946628455.1 uncultured Clostridia bacterium
CAAGAGAGGTTTTTTATTATATAATAAGATAATTAATTTTGTGAGGTATTATCTATGCCTGAATATATCAAACAAAACGTTCAGTGGTTTCCGGGGCATATGGCAAAAACGAGGAGGCTTATAAAAGAGTCTCTCGCGCTTGTTGACGGCGTTGTTGAGCTTGTTGATGCGCGTATTCCTTATTCCTCAAGAAACCCCGAGCTTGATTCAATTATTAAAAACAAGCCGAGAATTGTTCTTCTTAATAAGTGCGACGTTGCAAACAAAACAGCAACCTCAATATGGATTAAGCATTTTAAGGAGCATGGTGCATATGCGCTTGCTGTTGACTGCAAAACGGGAAAGGGGCTAAACCGCTTTGAGGAAGCCGTTAAAACCGTTTTAAAGGATGTGATTGAGCGCAACGAAAGCAAGGGTATGGCTAACAAGCCTTTGCGCCTAATGGTTGTGGGAATTCCTAATACGGGCAAATCCTCGTTTATCAACCGTATGGGCAAAAACGCAAAGGCTAAGGTTGCGGATAAGGCAGGCGTTACAAGGCAGAATCAGTGGTTCGTAGTAGGTAACGGTATCGAACTGCTTGACACCCCAGGCGTTCTCTGGCCTAAGTTTGACGACCCGGAGGTCGGCGACAAGCTTGCGTTTATAGGCTCAGTAAAGGACGAGATTACAGACAAGGAAACCCTTGCCTGCAGGCTGCTTGAAACGCTTGCAAAAACAAAGCCTGAAGCCATTACAGAGCGCTATAAAATTGAAGTTGATGAATCTATGCAGGGCTGGGAAATCCTTGAAGAAATCGGAAGAAAGCGCGGCTTTCTGATTAAGGGCGGCGAGATTGATTATGAGCGCGCCTCCGTTATAGTTGCGGATGAATTCAGGGCAGGCAGGCTCGGAAGAATTACGCTTGAGCTGCCTTAAGGAGTAAATTATGTTTCGTAAAATGAACAGAATCAAACAGGCAATTTCCGATGAGGAATGCATTAATATACTGAAAAATGAAAAGCGCGGAGTGCTCTCTGTTAACGGCGACGGCGGCTATCCTTACGGTATACCGATTAATCACTATTATAACGCAGAGGACGGCTGCATTTATTTCCACGGCGGCAAATTCGGCCATAAAATTGACGCTATTAAAAATGATGACAAGGTTTCCTTCTGCGTTTATGACGGCGGCTACAGAAACGACGGAGACTGGGCGCTCAACATTAAAAGCGTTATAGTTTTCGGCAGGGCTGAATTTGTTACGGACTCTGATGAAACTCTTGATATTTCAAGAAAGCTCTCATACAAATTCACTAACGACGAAGGCTATATAAACGATGAAATCGAAAAGCATTTAAAGAAGACTCTTGTGTTCAGAATAAAGCCCGAGCATATGACGGGCAAGCTTGTAAACGAGGCGTAATATGGATAATAAAGAAATCAATTGGCTTGAATATGAAAACAAGGCATATGAAAAGGGATACGGGCTTGTCTGCGGAGTTGACGAGGCAGGCCGCGGACCGCTTGCAGGTCCCGTCTGTGCTGCGGCTGTAATCCTGCCGAAAGGGCATATTATCGAAGGCGTTAACGATTCAAAGAAGCTTACGGAAAAGAGGCGAGAGGCGCTTTATGACGTTATAAAAAACGAGGCGCTCGCTTATTCTGTTGCGTTCGCTGACGAAAAGGAAATTGACTCGCTCAATATCCTTCAGGCTACCTATCTTGCAATGCGCCGTGCTGTTGAGGGGCTCAGCGTTAAATGCGATTATGCGCTGATTGACGGAAACAGAATGCCGCCGCTTGATAATGACGCAGAGACGGTAATTAAGGGCGACGCGAAATCCGCATCAATTGCCGCCGCTTCAATCCTTGCAAAGGTTACAAGGGACAGGCTTATGCTTGAGCTTGCTGAAAAATATCCGCAGTATCAGTTTGAAAAGCATAAGGGCTACGGAACTAAGCTTCACTACGAAATGCTCGATAAATTCGGGCCGTCGGAGATTCACAGACAAACCTTTTTAAAAACGTGGTATGCGAAAAAATGAGTATATACGGACCTACCGCCGAGCGCAAGGCGGCTAATTTCCTCAGGAGAAAGCGTTACTCGCTCGTTGATTTTAACTACACAACCCGCTTCGGCGAAATAGATTTAATCTTCACAAAAAAGAAATATCTTATTTTCGTTGAGGTCAAGGCGAGAGACGAAAATTCCATAGCCGAGCCGATAGAATTTATCGACCCTTCAAAAAAGCGCAAGCTCATTGCCTCTGCGCAGCTTTACCTTGCGTATCATCACACTGATTTACAGCCGAGATTTGACATTGTTGAGGTCGTTTACAAAAAAGATAAGATAAAATCTATAAAACATCTTGAAAATGCGTTTACTTTAGATTAAAATATTAAATTGAATTTTATATAGGAGAACTCTTTTTATGCTTTACACATCTACGAGAAATAACAAAATAAGAGTAACCTCAGCTCAGGCTATTGCTCAGGGAATCAGCGAGGAGGGCGGCCTCTTCATCCCTTGCGAGATACCTCAGTTTACTCTTGACGATATTAAAGAAATGCTCTCGCTTCCATACACCGGGCGCGCAAAGAAGGTGCTCAGAAGCTTCCTTACCGATTTCAGCGAGGAGGAGCTTGCTTACTGCGTAGACGGCGCATATGAGAAAAGCAAATTTTCATCAGAAAAAATTTCGCCTACCGTTAACGTTAACGGCAATGAAAACATCCTCGAGCTATGGCACGGGCCAACCTGCGCCTTTAAGGATATGGCGCTTCAGCTCCTTCCGTATCTTATGACCGTTTCAGCGAAAAAAACTGCTGACGGTAAGGAAATAGTTATTCTTGTTGCAACCTCGGGCGATACGGGCAAGGCTGCGCTTGAGGGCTTTAAGGATGTTGAAAATACAAGGATTCTCGTTTTCTATCCCGTTGACGGCGTTTCGCCTATGCAGAAGCTTCAGATGACGACGCAGGAGGGCGAAAACGTTGCTGTCTGCGCTATCGAAGGAAATTTTGACGACGCTCAGAGCGCCGTTAAAGCAATCTTTACGAACGATGAAATCAAGGCGAAGCTCGCTTCTAAGAATATGATGTTCTCCTCAGCTAACTCAATTAACTGGGGCAGGCTCGTTCCTCAGATTGTTTACTATTTCTCGGCTTATTGCGATATGGTAGAGCAGGGAAGAGTTGCCCTCGGCGAGCAGATTAACGTTGTTGTTCCGACAGGCAATTTCGGAAATATTCTTGCAGGCTACTACGCTAAAAAAATGGGCGTGCCGATTAAGAAATTAATCTGCGCCTCGAATTCAAATAACATTCTTACCGATTTCCTCACAACGGGAGAATATAATAAAAACAGAGCTTTTTACACAACAACCTCGCCTTCAATGGATATTCTCATTTCCTCTAACCTTGAAAGGCTTTTATATCACCTCAGTGGCGAG
>CAMOWP010000182.1 GCA_946628455.1 uncultured Clostridia bacterium
TGACAAAAAATCTGTTGATTTTGGATGCGAAGCAGTTTTGACAAAGTATTTTTAGACTATAAGGCAATAATAAAATCCGCTGCATACTCGCGTATTCAGCGGATTTTTTGTTGTTTTAGAGTCAAAAAGACAAAGTCAAAACCTATCCTTCGTTACCGCACCTCGCCTAACCCGTAACGCTTTAATTTATTTTGTATGCTCGTCAAGCGTTAAATAGTACGCCTCAAGAAAATGCTCTGTGAAAAACTTAACCTCGGGCAAATCAATTTCAGCGATTTTTTTCTCCTGCGCCTTAAGAGCTATTTCAAATTCGCGGTTGCCCATTCGCGTTTCCTCAATGCACTTGATAAGCGCACTGATTTTATCGGCGGCTTTAACAAGCTTCCAGAGCTCAAGGTCGCCCTCCTCCTTTTCAAAGAAGGGTGCAAAGTCGCTCTTATAATCATCGGGGAGCATATTGAGAAGCCGCTCTCCCGCAACGCGCTCAATATCCTTGTAAACGCTTTTAATGTCTTCATTATAATACTTAACGGGGGTCGGCATATCGCCGGTTATTACCTCAGTTGTATCGTGATAAAGCGCGAGCACCGCAGCCCTTTCGGC
This sequence comes from uncultured Clostridia bacterium, assembly GCA_946628455.1. Lineage (GTDB taxonomy): Bacteria > Bacillota > Clostridia > Oscillospirales > Acutalibacteraceae > Eubacterium_R. The sequence continues at coordinate 604 of CAMOWP010000182.1, forward strand.
ATTATAATTTTTTGAAAATTCCCTGTTGCCGATAAGCGCAAGAGCGTGAGCGATAACAGCCACGGAGTGGCTGTGCTCGGCAATGTTCTCTTTTGAGGTGTTCTGCATAAGCGCCCAGCGGTCAATCATTTTCATACGGTTGACCATGGCGAAAAAGTTATAGCTTTCCATACTTAAATTTTAACAAAGGTTAAGCCGTACTCTGCAGCATAAGCCTGAGCCTTTGAGCCTTCCTTGCCCTTGATTACTATTGTGTTTGTAACCGATTCATCGCCTTCGCCGGGATATAAAACCACCATAAGCGCGCCGCTGTCAAACGCTGTGTCAGCGCCGTTAACGGTAAGAGTTCTGAGCGCCTCCGAATAAAGCGCCATATTGCCTACGCTCTTAACGCTTTCCGGAATAGTAAGCTCCTTGATTCCCGAGAAGAAGAACGCTTCGTCTGCAAGCTTTGTAAGTGTTGATGGAAATTTTACCGTTTCAAGGCTGTCTGTTGATGCAAACGTGCTTTGAGGTATAGCCTTAAGCTTTGTTTTTGACATATCAACGCTGACAAGACTTGAGCAGCCTTCGAACGCGCCCTTTCCGAGCGTTGTAAGCGTTGAAGGAAGATTTGCCTTTTTAATCAACGTTCCACTGTAAGCGTAAGCGCCTATTGATTTAAGCTTAGAAGGAATGTTTATCTGTGCCATTGTGCCTTCAAACGCACGCTTTTCAACCTTGGTTACAGAGCCAGAAAGAGTAATCTTCTGAAGGAGGGTAAAGTAAAAAGCCTGTTTTCCTATTGTCTTTACAGTTTTTGGAACAGAATAGCTCTTGTTGGTTTTTGTGCCGGGATAGTAAACAAGCTTCGTCTTTTTCTTGTTGAAAAGAACATTGTCTTTAACCGAGAAATACTTATTTTTCTTGTTTACGGTTATCTTTTTGAGTGATGTATTGAAACCAATTGACTCTGCTGTTGCTGATTTGAGAGAAGCGCCGATTTTAAACGTTACGATTTCAGCAAATTCAAATGCTTCTCCCTTTATTGTTTTAACGTTATTTGTGTTAATGGTTTTGAGCCTTTCAGTGTTGTTAAACGCATATGCGCCGATAGTCTTTACAGTTTTAGGAACTGTATAGCTCTTGTTTTTCTTTCCGCAAGCGTAAGCCACAAGAACTGTCTTTTTCTTATTGAAAAGAACTCCGTCCGAAGCCGAAAAATACTTGTTGGCTTTATTTACAACAAAGCTCTTTACCTTGGAGGAGGTAAACGGATTGTAAGCGATTGTTTTTACGCCCTTTCCGATTTTTACGGTTGAAAGGTTGGTGAAGGCTATGCTCTTTACATATCCGCCTGAAACAAATCCGCCTGAATACGTTCCGCCTATTCTTTCAACGCAATCGGGAATAACAAGAGTTTTGCTTTTTGTGTTTGTTGTTTCCATTCCCATACCCTCAAAGGCAACTACCTTTTTGCCCTTAATTTTTGAAGGAACGGTTATGATTTCGGGAGCAGAATTGCCGGAAACATAGGCAAAGGTGATTATTGCCTTGCCGTTTTTGATTTCATAATCGTAGTAAACGCCGTTAATAAAAACCTCATTATCGTCATCGGCAAAAGCGTCAAAAGAAACTGCTGCAAATGACGTAAGAAGCATAACAAGCGCTAAAATGAGAGAAAGTGATTTTTTAATTCCCTTCATATTTAACTCTCCTTATCCTCTTCAATTATAGCAATTCCGAGCTCGTCGAGCTGAACATCGTCAATAAACGACGGAGCGCCGCTCATAAGCTCGCTTGCATTTTGCACCTTAGGAAAGGCAACAACATCTCTTAATGACTCTGCGCCGCAGATAAGCATTGCAAGCCTGTCAAGGCCGATGCCCATTCCGCCGTGAGGCGGCGCTGCGTACTGATAAGCGTCAACAAGGAAACCGAACTTAGCGTCAATCTCCTCCTGAGACATACCGAGAAGCTCAAACATCTTGTTCTGAAGCTCGCAATCGGTAATTCTCATAGAGCCCGACGAAAGCTCCGTTCCGTTGAGAACGAGGTCAAACGCCTGTGCCTTAACCTTTGATTTATCTGTGTCCAGATACTGAATGCTCTCCTCAAGCGGCATGGTAAACGGGTGGTGGGCAGCAACATATTCGCCCGTTTCCTCGTCAAGCTCAAAGAACGGCATTTCTGTTATCCAGAGATAATTCCATTTGTTTTCGGGGATTATTCCAAGCTCCTTTGCAACGATGAGACGAAGCGCGCCCATAATAGTAAGCGCCTTTCTCGTTTTATCGGATACGATAAATACAACGTCTCCCTTTTCAGCGCCGAGCTTTGCGATAAGCGCTTCGAGCTCGCCCTCCTTAAGGAATTTTGCAAACGAGCAGTTAGGCTCCTCATCAGCCCAACGGATATACGCAAGCCCCTTTGCGCCGATGCCCTTTGCGTGGTTAGTGAGCTTGTCAATCTTCTTTCTTGAATAAGCGGCAGCTCCGCCCTTTGCAACGATAGCCTTAACGGCGCCGCCGTCTGCAATTGCGCTTTTGAAAACAACAAAGTCTGTTTTCTCAGCCCAGTCTGAGATATCCTCAATAAGCATATCAAAGCGCGTGTCGGGCTTGTCGCTTCCATAGCGGCTCATAGCCTCGTCAAAGGTCATCCTCGGAAGCCTTTCCGGAATGTCAACGCCGAGAGTTTCCTTCATAAGCTTATTTATGAAGCCCTCTGCCATAGTCATAATATCGTCGCACTCAACAAAGGACATCTCAAGGTCAATCTGAGTGAACTCGGGCTGACGGTCAGCTCTTAAGTCCTCATCTCTGAAGCAGCGCGCAAGCTGAA
>CAMOWP010000183.1 GCA_946628455.1 uncultured Clostridia bacterium
TGACTCTCTCGGTGAGCTCGTCCTGCTTCTTTGAAAGCTCGTCAAGCTCCATTGCCTGAGCGGTAACCTGCTCCTTAAGCGCCATTCCCTCTTCCTTTTTACCCTGAGCCATCAGCGCGCCGATTTGCTTTGAGATTCTATTTCTGTTTGCGCGAAGCTCGTCAGCTCTCGCTATAACGGTTCTTCTTTCGGCGTCAAGCTCAATAACCTCGTCAACGTAGCCGAGCTTGTGCTCCTGAAACTTTTTCTTAATGTTTTCCTTAACTATTTCGGGATTTTCCCTTACAAATTTAATATCAAGCATATCTGTCTCCTTTTGCTATTTATCAAGCGTGTTTGCTATATTCTTTAAATCCTCCTGCGAATAGAATTCTATCTGCAGTATTCCCTTATTTCCTTTGTTTGAAACAGTGACCTTCCTTCCGAGCGTTTCGGAAAGCGAAAGCTCAACCTCGTCAAAGAAGGAATCGCGCTTTTTCTTTGCTTTAGCTGCGTGCGCCTTCGCAGGGCTTTTAGCCATTTTTTCAACGTCTCTTACCGTTAGTTTACGTGAAACAATCTGCTCTGCAACCTCAAGCATAAGCGCCGAGGAATCAAACGCGAGAAGCGCTCTTGCGTGGCCCGCGGAAATGTCGCCGTTTTTGGTCATCTCCCTTACCTCCTCGGGAAGCCTGAGAAGCCTGAGCGAGTTCGCTATAGCTGGTCTTGATTTGCCAACCGACGCCGCAATTTCCTCCTGAGTGTAGCCGCATTTATCTGCAAGCGCCTGGAGTCCCTCCGCCTCTTCAATCGGGTTGAGGTCCTCTCTCTGCAGGTTCTCGATAATCGCAAGCTCCATTGCCTCGGTGTCGGTTAATTCCTTAACTATAACGGGCACCTCTGTGAGCTTCGCGAGCCTTGCAGCTCTCCACCGTCTCTCGCCTGCAACAAGCTGATATCCGCCCGAAGGAAGCGGACGGACAAGCAGCGGCTGTAAAATTCCGTGCTGTCTTATGGATTCTGCAAGCTCCTCAAGAGCCGCCTCGTCAAACGTTTTTCTCGGCTGCTCGCGGTTTGGTATGATGTCTGAAAGCGGCAATGTGCTGGTTGAAATACCGTCGTCATAGCTGTTTTCCATCATAAGCGCGCCCAAGCCCTTGCCGAGCCCTGATTGCTTTTTAGCCATATTCTATTCTCCTTCAAAATTTTTTCTCTCGCCATAAACTCGTCTGTATTCATATTTTTTATCGTTCGTGATTTTTCATATGATCAAGCTTCAACTATCAAACGTTCTCAATCACTCGTCAAGTATATATGTCTGTTCTTTGAAAACCGAAATAAAAGTTACAGCTTCCACTATACCTTCGCTCAAAAGCAGGATTATTGAAAACAAGTTTATCTCTCCCGCTATAAGACCCATAAAGTGAAAAACGGATATGTAACCATTCATAAAAATCATTATGCCCAAAATTATACACAGCGCCGACTGTCGTTTGCCGGTCAACGGGTATCCGTTGAACACAAAAAGCAAAACGCCCATTATAAATAACGGTAACGCCGCAACAAGCATGTATATTCCAAGAAGCAAGCCTGCCAGCCCTTCTCCATCAAAATAATCTGCATAAATAACACTTGATATGTGTACAACAGCGGTCATTAAATTGAAGCAAAAGAGATAACCGGTTCGCATGCGTTTTCTTGTAACTCCCGAATCATAGCTTTCATCAGCAAACGCATTAAAATAGAAAAAAGAAGAAGCACCGACAAAAACAGCTACGGCCACAAGAAAGGCCGCACATATATTAACTATCAATTCGTCGCTGTCCATAATTCACCTCCTAAGCGCTCGTTTCACATAAACTACAGTTCTTGTCTACGGGTAGAATTCTGTAATACACGTTACTGCTATTATCTTTTGGCAACGCCTTAAGCCACATCCATGATATTAACAAAAAAATATAATCAATACATCCGTTGCCGTTTTGTGCCGCCAGAATTCCAAAATATTATTTGAATAATCAACAAACTTTCAAATGTAAAATAAACCGCTAATAAAAGCGTTATAAGTAACCGATTACTTGAAAGTACGCTGCTTCCGTGGCTAAGAAAATAGCAACGCCATACAAACGATTTCTGGAAGATGAGTTGTTGTCCGTTATTGTTTCTTTAAGAATTCGTCAACAAACTTTTTATATGCAAATGAGGCTTTTGAGTATTTTTCATAGTAGATAACGGGCTTTCCGAAGCTCGGTGCCTCTGCTATCTTAACGCTTCTGGGTATCATAGTCTTATATGTTTTATTGGGAAAATACTTGTTAACCTCGTCAACGACCTGCTGGGTGAGCTTAAGTCTGCTGTCATACATAGTAAAGAGCACGCCTTCAAGCTCTAAGCGAGGATTATACTCCCGCTTTACCGTTCTTACCGTGTTAACAAGCTGGCTGAGTCCTTCAAGCGCATAATATTCGCACTGAAGCGGAACAATCAGCGTATCAGCGGCAACAAGAGCGTTGATAGATAATAAACCCAGGCTTGGCGGGCAGTCTATTATAATGTAGTCATATTCCATAACAAGCGTTGCAATTGCTTTTTTTAGTATCTTGTTTCTGTTTTCAAGCTCTGCAAGCTCAATTTCAGCTCCTGCAAGATTCATATCGGCAGGAAGAATACTTAAATTCTTGAACGGCGTTTCTATCAAAATCGCTCTGGCTGAAACGGAATTAATAAGCATATCATAAGTTGAGTACTCAACCTGGCTCTTATCTATGCCTACACCTGATGTTGAGTTCCCTTGAGGGTCAACATCTATAAGTAGTGTTTTTTTGCCTTTTGCTCCGAGGGCGGCAGCCATATTAACAACAGTTGTTGTTTTGCCGACTCCGCCTTTCTGATTGAATACAGCAACAATTTTTCCCATAAAATCACCTCAATTATTGATATTATACATTATATAAAGAACAATATCAATGTTTCACGTGAAACTTTTTGAAAAAGTTTCACGTGAAACACAGCTACAACGGCAGAAGGGACAGACTTGCGTCTGTCCCTTCCACGTGATGAAAAGAGGAGAATATGTTTAAAACGGTTTCCCGTTTTAAGCCTGGTTAAGCATTTTAGGGCTATTATCCCTTAGTTTCAAATTCTGTATGCCTGTTATTTTTGGTATTTTTACTCTGAACTCGATATATTCGTCTGTTTCTGTTTTGTCCGTCTCGGCGTTAATGCCTGACGCAACCATTGTCTCTATTGCTTTGTTGACCGTATTAACAAAGATTCTGACGTCTCTGTATATCTTTACGCTGTTCTTTTTCGGCTTAACGGTGTTATCTGTGAGCGAATCTATGAATTTATCCGTTTGTTCGACATTATATCCCTTTTCTTTTATGATATTCAGTGCCGCCCATATATCCTTTTCGCTTTCAAGCCTTAG
>CAMOWP010000184.1 GCA_946628455.1 uncultured Clostridia bacterium
GCCGCAGCTTGAAGCAATAATAAAAATCAAGAGGGAAAAGGGGCTTGAAACTCTTTCGGAGCCTCTCAGGGAAATGGCGGAAATGCGGCTTGAAAATCCCGACGTTCCGCTGTCTGAGCTTGCGCAGCTCTTTAACCCTCCGCTTTCAAGAAGCGGCGCAAACCACAGGCTCAGAAGAATTATGAAAATAGCAGAGGAGTTGTAATTATGAGAAAAGCCTTATCGCTCAGCTTAGCCGTAATGATTATTGCGCTGTCGTCTGCATTCCCTTTCAGTGCATTTGCAAAATATGCAGACAGCATTGCCGCCTTCAGCTATAACAGTTATTCAATTCCTGCATATGACGGCGATATATATGAGGTTATTAACGGCAATGTTCCGAAATTTGATGAAAGCGAGCTTAATCAGACTATATATGAGAGCTACGGTGAGCTTGATTCGCTTAAAAGAGTAACCGTCTGCGAGGCTAATATTGATAAAACGCTTATGCCTGCCGAGGGTGAGGAGAGGCAGAGCATAAGCTCCGTTTATCCAACAGGCTGGAAGCAGAATAAATACGATTTTATAAGCGGAAAATATATTTACAACAGAAGCCATCTTATCGGCTGGCAGCTCACCGCGGAAAACGCAAATAAGAAGAATCTTATGACGGGAACGCGTACCTTCAACGCAACGGGTATGCTCGAATTTGAAAACAAGGTCGCCTCCTATGTTAAGGCTGACAGCGAGAATAACGTTATGTACCGCGTAACGCCCGTTTTTCAGGGCGATAACCTGCTTGCAAGCGGCGTAATTATGGAGGCTGAAAGCGTTGACGACCTCGGCAAAAGCGTTGAATTCTGCGTTTTTGTTTACAACGTTGAAAAGGGAGTGAGCATCGATTATCTGACGGGCGATAACGTGGAATCGGGAAAAACGGTTGATTTGTCCGAGGCGTACGTCTGGCTCAAATCGCTTAAATATACCTATACCGGAAAAGAGATTAAAGCGCTTGATTACGTTAAGCTCGGCGGTGTGACTTTAACACAGGGAAGAGATTACTCTGTAACTTATCTCAACAATAAGAATATCGGAACGGCAAGCGTTGTGATTAAGGGAATCGGCGCTTACAGCGGAACGGTTACAAAAAATTTCAGCATTGTTAAACCCGCACCGCCGAAAACTAAGATTACAAAGCTTACTGCAGGTAAGAGGAGCTTCACCGTTAAATTCGCCAAAAAGAGCGGCATAACGGGCTATCAGCTCCAGTATTCAACAAGCAGTAAATTTACAAAGAAAACAACTTTGAATCTTAAAAGCACAACCGTTAAAAAGACAGTCAAAAAGCTTAAATCAAAGAAGAAATATTATGTCCGTATCAGGACTTATAAAACAGTTGCGGGAAAGAAATTCTATTCCGCATGGTACACAAAATCAGTTAAAGTAAAATAATACGGGCGCGGTTATCCCGCCCGAAATTCTCAATTCAAGAGGTAAGAAATGTTCACTCATCTCCACTTGCACACACAGTTCAGCCTGCTGGACGGCGCCTGCCGCCTCGGCAATCTTGTTGCGCGCGCAAAGGAGCTTGGAATGACCTCTCTTGCCATTACCGACCACGGCAATATGTACGGCGCGGTGGATTTTTACCGCGAATGCAAAAAGCAGGGAATCAAGCCGATTATCGGCTGCGAGGTATACGTAGCCCCGCGCACCCGTTTTGACAAGGATAAGGCGCTTGATAAAAGCTATAACCACCTTATCCTCCTCGTTAAAAATGAAACAGGCTATAAGAACCTTATTAAGATGGTATCCCTTGCGTACACCGAGGGCTTTTACTTCAAACCGAGAATTGACCGCGATTTGCTTGAAAAATACAGCGAGGGGCTCGTCTGCCTCTCCGCCTGCATTGTAGGTGAAATAGCTCAGCTACTGCTTCAGCGCGATTATGATGGCGCAAAGCGCGAGGCGCTTTGGTACAGCTCCGTTTTCGGCGAGGGTAACTATTATCTTGAGCTTCAGGACCACGGGCTTGACGAGCAGAAAATCGTTCTTGACGGCGTAAAGCGCCTTCACGATGATACGGGGCTGCCGCTTGTTGCAACAAACGACGTTCACTATGTCAATAAAGAGGACGCGGAAATTCAGCAGGTTTTAATCTGCATTGCAACTAATAAAACGCTAGGCGAGGATACGGGGCTTGAATTTCATTCCGATAATTTCTATCTCAAAAGCGAGCAGGAAATGCGGGAGATTTTTTTCGACGTTCCCGAGGCTATTGACAATACTCAGAAAATTGCCGATATGTGCAATTTTGATTTTGAATTCGGAAATACCAAGCTTCCGTATTTCGAAACTCCCGACAATATGGACCATTTTGAATATTTCAAAAAGCTCTGCTATAAGGGGCTTTATAAGAGATACGGAAAAAATGTTCCCAAGGAGTTTACACACCGCCTTGAGTATGAGCTTGAAACGGTCAACAAAATGGGCTATACGGATTACTATTTAATCGTTCAGGATTTCGTCCGCTTTGCAAAGTCAAAGGATATCCCGGTCGGCCCGGGGCGGGGCTCGGGCGCAGGCTCGCTTGCGGCGTATTGTATAGGAATAACGGACCTTGACCCGATGAAATATGACCTCATTTTTGAGCGCTTCTTAAACCCCGAAAGAGTCTCTATGCCTGATTTCGATATCGATTTCTGCTATGAAAGAAGGCAGGAGGTAATCGACTACGTAACCGAAAAATACGGCGCTGACCACGTTGCGCAGATTGTAACCTTCGGAACGCTTCAGACCCGGGCGGCTATCCGCGATGTCGGCAGAGCGCTCGGTATGCCTTATTCAGCGGTTGACACCGTTGCAAAGCTCGTTCCGAATTCCTTCCATATCACTATTGACGACGCGCTTAAAAAGGGCAAGGAGTTGCGCCGTCTCACTGAGGAAAGCCCCGAGGTTGCAAGGCTTATTGAAATTGCAAGAAAGGTTGAGGGTATGCCGCGTAATACCTCAACCCATGCAGCGGGCGTTGTTATTACCCATGACCCCGTTTCAAGTTACGTTCCGCTTGCAACAAACGACGGGCTCGTTGTAACTCAGTATATTATGACAACGCTCGAGGAGCTCGGGCTTCTCAAAATGGACTTTTTAGGGCTGAGGACGCTGACGGTTATTGACGACGCGGCGAAGGCTTCGGGAGTTGATATAGATAAAATTCCGATAGACGATAAAAGGGTGTACTCTCTTTTTGCAAGGGGAAAAACCGAGGGCGTTTTCCAGTTTGAATCAAGCGGTATGAAGCAGATGCTTATGAACCTTGAGCCAAAGGCGCTTGA
>CAMOWP010000185.1 GCA_946628455.1 uncultured Clostridia bacterium
GCGGGTAGTTATTATAATTTTGCTGCTGAGCGGGCTGAGCATAATTCGGCGGCTGATTATTCGGTTGCTGCCGAGGGTATCCGTACTGCTGATTATACTGCTGCGGCGGAGCATAATTCTGTTGGCGCGGATATTGCTGTTGTTGATAGGAATATTGCTGTTGCTGCTGATATGCAGGCTGCTGAGCATATTGAGGCTGCGGCTGAGAGTAGCCTTGCTGCTGAGCTGTATTATATCTGTTATCGTAATACGAATTAGGCATTGCCATCGGGTTAGCCTGACGCGGTGCGATAATTCCAATAAGCTCCGGATATTTCTGGCACAGCATAAGCGGAATTAGCTGATAGTCATCCATATCAGCTTTTGAAAGCTTTTTGATTCTTCCGAAGCAAAAGATATAAAGGCCTACAAGGAAGATTAGATATACTATTGTAAAGACGCTGTTTTCCGTAAACAGGCAGAAATCATAAAAGCCGTGAATTAAAACGGGAAGCACTATAGCTTTTACAAAATATCCTGTGTAGCTGTATTTCGGAGCGCGCGGAATAATCATTCCTCTCTGCGCGAAATAAGCTTCCGATTCATCGCAAAGCTTATAGGTGTGCCAGAGGCTGTAATTATAGCCCATAAATACGCCGAAGAACATATGCCCGGGAACGGCAGTGAGCGCTCTGCCGATTGCGTTTTCAACTCCCCCCTCGAAAACATACATAACATTTTCAAGAGCCGCAAAGCCGAGCGAGGTGAAAACTGCGTAAATCATACCGTCAAAAAGGCCGTTGAAATCCTTGTGATTTCTGGTGTAAAGATACATAACGATAAACTTGCAGCCCTCTTCAATCAGCGCAACGCCGAAAAACGCTTCAACTAAATGGTAAAACATCGTGCTGACTGACGCAAGCGGCTCGATAACTTTGCCGACAGCAAGCTCAATTAATGCTGCAGGCAGACAGGACGCCGCGCCCAGCGCAACGAGAATAAGAAGCATTTTAAGAGGCTCCTTTGATTTATCCTTGTTCCATATATATACCATAAGAGCAATTGCTGGAGCAACCGCAAGCAGTAATAAATATGTAGACATATAATTCTCCTTAATACAATGAGGCGATTTTTTCTGCTCTTTCCTTAACCTGAAGCGCAAGGCTTTCAGGCTCGAGCACCTTAATCTTATCGCCGAAATTCATTATCCATGAAATAAGGCCTTCGGAAATAGCGGCGTTAATTGTTGTTTCAAAATTTTCAAGGTCAACAGCCTTAAGCGGGATTTTAGCGCCGAAGCGGTCCATTATCTCCTCCTTGAGGTCAAGGCTGCAGAGAAGCCTTACGCTTCCCTTTTCGCCGCTGAACATATTGAAAAGCTGAGCGGAATAATCGGAAACGTCAAAATGGTCATTATAATCGCTGACCTCTCTGAAATCGCGGGCAGGCTCGTCAAGCGTTGAAATCTTCCTGATTCTGTCAAGCCTGAGGTTCATAAGATTATCATACTTTTCGTTATTACAAACAAGATAATAATGGTCGTTCTTCCAGATTAACGCATAAGGAGACACCTTGAACTGCTTTATGGTATATGACTTATGGTTTTCCTTGTCAATATTTCTTCTCTTATAAGAGAACTGAACCTTTTTTGAATTTTTAATTGCCTCGTGAAGGTAATCGATAATATAGTATATTTCCTCGTTATCGCATTTAGAATCGCTGTCTATGTATACCTGGGAAACGAGCTCGCTTGCCTGGTTTTTTGAAACAAGAGTTTCAAGCTTGCCGACAAGCTCCTTCGTTTTGTTAGGAGTTATAAAGCCTGCAGAGGACACGGCGTCAACAAGAAGCCTGACCTCGGGTAGCTCAAATTTACGCGTTCCCATAAAGAAGCCGCGCTTAGGAGATTTAGTTGAGATGATATCAAACCCAATATCCTTTAAGGTCTGCACGTCGGCATAAATTGATTTACGCTCGCATTTAACGCCGTCCTGCTCGAGCATTGAAATCAAATCAGTTGTTGAAAGCGGATTATTATCGTCGGAATAATCCTTAAGATACTTATACACGAGCAGAGTTTTAAGCTTTGAACTTGCCACAATCTCACCCTTTCCGATAATTTTTTTATTTTAGCACATTATATCACATATTATCGAGCATTTCAACTATAGTCCTGAAAACAGGACAACAATTTTCCGCGCCGCTTTTTCCGTTTTCACACATAACGACTATTGCGTATTTCGGCGCGTTATACGGGTAAACTCCGGCAAACCATGTGTTAAGCTTTTCCTTTCCGTTTTGAAACTGCCCCGTCTGGGCTGTGGCTGTTTTTCCCGCGGACATTCCTTTATAATCTGCGTTTCTTCCCGTTCCGCTTTCAACAACATATCTGAGATAGCTCAACACCGTTTCGCAGGCAAACTTTTCAGAAACGCGCTTTGCACTTTTTTTAAGGCTGTAATAATGCATATCTCCGTTAATTTCACCGCTGACGAGAGAGCTCTCGCGCCATATTCCCTTATTCGCGACGGTGCAAAGAGCATTGGCTATTTGCAAGGGCGTGGCTGTGAGCTCGCCCTGGCCGAAGCTGAGAAGAGCCGTTTTCCACTTTAATCTTAATTGATTTGCTGAAGGAAGCGAAGCGTTCTTTACGTTCCAGCCGTTATAAAGCTCAGTTGATTTATCAAAACCTAGCCTTTTTGCAGTTTCGATTATTTTTTCGCCTCCGAGCTTCAGCGCAAGATTTACGAAATAGCAATTGCAGGAATTTGCAAGCGCGTTTCTTAGCTTCTGTTTACCGTGAGTTTTTCCGCCCTGGCAGGAAAATTCAGTGTCCCCTGCTTTAATCTTCCCCTTGCATTCATACTTAATATCCACACCGTTTTCAACAGCGCTCAGAGCCGTTACAATCTTAAACACTGAGCCGACGGAATACTGCTCAAGCATTTTACAGCGAAAGCTGCTTTCGGGCTTTGTAACCGAAGCGAGGATATCAGCGTTATTTACATCCACAACAACAACGCAGCCGCTGTCTATTGTCTCTGCCGCTTTAATTGCTATATCCTGAATATTTTTATCAAGAGTCAGCTTAAGACCGTCCGATGAGTAGTAATTATTATTTTGAAGCGTTCCCCTGTCTCCGCTCAGAATTCTGCCGTTAGCGTCCTGAGAAAACCTGAGCTTAAGCGAAGAGCTGCTTTCGGGAATATGAAACAGAAGCCCTGAGCATTCCTTTGATATAAGCTGATAACAATTGTTTTCACTTTTTCTGATATAGTAAGTATTTATGCTG
>CAMOWP010000186.1 GCA_946628455.1 uncultured Clostridia bacterium
CGAACCCACATATTCAGCTTGGAAGGCTGACATTCTACCACTGAACTACACCCGCATCTTCAACGCACATTATTATAGCTAATGTGCGTCGAAATGTCAAGACCTTTTTTAATTAATTTTTATATCAATTGAATCTTTTGCGGTCAGCTTAATTGATTTAATCTCGATATCCTGATTAAACACAATTGCGTTTGCAAGCTTTTCCTCAACCTCGCGCCTTACAGCGTCACGGAGCCCTCTTGCATTCTTCTTTGAGCCGAAGGCGGATTTTGCAAGATAAACGGGAACGGATTCGTCATAAGTCATCTCAATTCCCTTATCCTTAAGGCTCGGAACAAGCTCGTCAAGCATAAGAGCGGCAATCTTTTCAAAATTGTCGTGAGTGAGGTTATTGAAGATAACAATTTCATCAACTCTGCCGAGAAACTCGGGGCGCAGGAAGCGTTCAAGCGCCTTCATTGTGACCTCCTGAGTTATGTCATTATCGCTCTTGCCGAAGCCCATAGTGTTCTGGTCGGTTGAGCCTGCGTTTGAGGTCATAATGATAACGGTATTTTCAAAGTTGACTACCCTGCCCTGCGCGTCTGAAATTCTGCCCTCGTCAAGAATCTGAAGAAGGATGTTGAGAACGTCCTTGTGCGCCTTTTCAATCTCGTCAAAAAGAATTACGCTGTACGGCTTTCTTCTTACCTTTTCAGTGAGCTGGCCTGCGTCGTCATATCCAACGTAACCGGGAGGTGAGCCGATAATTCTCGACACGCTGAATTTTTCCATAAACTCGCTCATATCAAGCCTGATAAGATTATCGGGTGTATCGAAGAGCGCGTCTGCAAGCCTTTTAACAAGCTCCGTTTTACCGACGCCCGTTGGACCTACGAAGATAAACGACTGCGGTCTCTTCTTCGGGCTTATCTGAATTCTGCCGCGCCTTACAGCGTTTGCAACCTTTTCAATTGCCGTATCCTGACCGATGATATGCGCTTTAAGCTCATCCTCAAGGGAAGCGAGCTTTTTGATGTCTCCCTGCTCAACCTTTGAAGCGGGAATTCCCGTCCAGAGCGAGATAACCTTTGCGAGGTCAGCTTCGAGCACGTGATTATCCTTAGCCTTTTCGGCAAGCTCAGGGAGCTTGACGTCTATCTGCATAAGCTCAACCTTAAGCTTTGAGATAAGCTCGTAATCAATCTCCTCGCCCTCCTCAGGCTCTGAAAGCTTTTCGATATTTTCACTGAGGTTTTCGCGCTTTTCGCTTAAAATCTGATACTCGCTGATTGCGGGATTTCTGAGATTTGCGCTTGTGCAAGCCTCGTCAAGAAGGTCGATTGCCTTATCGGGGAGGTATCTGTCGGTTACAAAGCGCTCAGACATAGTTACTGCCTTATAAACGAGGGTATCGCTAATCTGTACCTTATGGTAATCCTCATAATACTTTTTGATTCCGAGGAGCATTCTGTAAGCGTCGTCAATTGAAGGCTCTTCAATTTTTATAGGCTGGAAGCGCCTTTCAAGCGCCGCGTCCTTTTCGATATACTTTCTGTACTCGTTAAAGGTGGTTGCGCCGATAACCTGTATTTCACCGCGGGAAAGCGCAGGCTTGAGGATATTTGCGGCGTTCATAGTGCCCTCGCTGTCGCCCGTGCCGACGAGATTATGCACCTCGTCAATAAACAGAATGATATTACCCTCGTTTTTAACCTCGTCAACGAGGCCTTTGATTCTGCCCTCAAACTGACCTCTGAACTGAGTGCCGGCAACGAGAGCGGTTAAATCAAGAAGGTATATCTCCTTATCTGCAAGGCGTGCGGGCACCTCACCCTTTGCGATTTTAATTGCAAGACCCTCCGCGATTGCGGTTTTGCCGACGCCCGGCTCACCGATAAGCGCGGGGTTATTCTTAGTTCTTCTGCAGAGAATCTGAATAGCTCTTGCGATTTCGCTCTCTCTGCCGATAATATTGTCTATATCGCCTTTTCTGGCTCTTTCGGTAAGATTATTGCAGTAGGTGTTAAGGAACTTTCTCTGCTCGTCCTGTGACTTTTTACCGCGCTTCTTTCCCTTTTTCTTTGAGCTGTCCTTAGTTTCTGAGGAGCCGCTTTCCTCGCCTGAGCCGAACATATCTGCAAAGGGCAGAGTCTGCGCGCCGTCGGCGTTATCGGGATTGAACATCTCGCCGAGGTCACCGAAATTGAAGTCGTCCATATTTTCCATAAACTGAGCCATCTGCTCACTTGCGGCTTCAATTTCCTCATCGCTTATACCGAGCTTTTCAATCATCTGGTTAATAGGGCCGACATTCAGCTCTCTTGCGCACTGAATGCAAAGCCCCTCGGGACGGACCTCGCCGTCCTCCATTTTCTGAATAAACACAACCGCGGGTCTTTTACCGCAGCGTGAACAAAGCTGTTGTTTCATTAATTATATTAACTCCTGTCCTGGTCCTTATAGTATTTTTCCTCATCGAGGTATTTCTGATTTTCTTTAACCTGCTTGAAAAATCCCGGAACATAGCTGAAAAGCGCCGCAAAGGTAAGGATTAAGCAGATAACGATTAACACAATCATAACGGGGTCGGGAAGCGGCTTGAAAATCCATTTGCCTACAAGCGGAGCATTTTCACCGCCGAGCGCGATAATAAGAATCATTGATATGTAGAAAACCGTTGTTGAAACCTTGCCAATCATTTCGGCAGCTGCAGGGCGAAGCCCCTTTGCAAGCATCAAAGCGCCGCCGCCGAGCATAAGAAGCTCTTTAGCAATAAACATAAAGAGCAGCACCTTGAAATACCACACATCCCAGAATTTGTAAAGCAGAATGCACACAATAGCCATCTGCGAAAGCTTATCGGCTATCGGGTCAAGCGCTTTTCCGAGGTTTGATACCATATTGAATTTTCTTGCTATTTTGCCGTCAAATAAATCTGTAAGCGCAGCTGCAACCATAATAATTGCTGCGATTAAATAATGACCCTTAATAAAAAGAACTGAAAATACGGGAATAAGCGCAATCCTTAAAAAGCAAAGCCAGTTAGGAATAGTATTCCAGTTGTAAAACAGCCCGTCCTCGGGTCTTGCTTCCTGCTCTTCTTTTACTTCTTTAATTTCATCACTCATAATAATCCCTCCGTAAATGCGTTAAATGGATTTATCTCCGACAGAAGCCTGATTAGCGTGCTGTCAGCAGCAGCCTTAAACAAACCTGTATCGTTAATAACGTTTTCATCTAAATCTATAAAAATAAT
>CAMOWP010000187.1 GCA_946628455.1 uncultured Clostridia bacterium
CCAAAATGGTCCTTTGAAAATCTCATCCAGCCGTGAGGCGTTGAAATGCGCTTGTAGCCCCATTCCTTCTTGTCCTCAAACTTGATTCCCATATCTCTGAGAATTTTTTCAGCGCTCTCCATTTCAATGAGAAATCTGTCATAGCTGATGCCCTTTTCGCTCCATGCAACCTGAGCGGAAGCAATAGCTCTCGGGAAGAAAAAGCGTTGCATTTTATCCTTGTCTCTTATGTATTCCGTCCAAAGCGGAGCCTCAATTCCGAGGATGTTTTTGTAGCCATCCTCGCTCATATCCCTGAACTTCGGCTTGTAGGAGAGAACTCTTCTCAGCGATGTAATCTCATAGTAATAATCAAAATAGAAATATGAAAACGGGGAAAGGATAAGCTTTCCGCCTCCGTTTGCAAAATCAACGGTGTTCTTCGGTACCTCTTTCCAATACTGAATAACGGCTCTCTTGTCAAGGTTTGAGCCCTTAGCCGCGTCGTTCCATACTATGGCGGTTTTTCCTTTCTGTGAGAGGTATTCAATTATAGTGTTCATATAGTAATTCTGATATTCCGCCCAGGTCTTGAGACCGAAAGCAGTTTTAACGTATTGGCACTCCGGGCAGTCCTCCCACTGCCTGGTAGGCGCTTCGTCTCCGCCGATGTGGAAATAGCTGTAAGGGAATATCTCGCAGAATTCGTCAATAATGTTTTCAACCACCTCGTAAACCTTGTCCTTGGCGGGGCAGAGAACATCCTCGTAAATTCCCTGGTGAGTTTTGATTTCAACCGTGTCTCCCTTGCACGAAAGCTCAGGCATAACTGAAAGCAGAGCGCTCGTGTGACCCGGCATATCAAATTCGGGGATAACGTCGATATATCTCTCTGCGCAGTAGCTGACTATATCCTTCATCTCATCCTTCGTGTAAACTCTGCCGTAAGGCTCGTCAAAGCGCGTTTTACCGAAATCGGAGTAAGGGCGAACAGCAGCCTTCGTATTTAAAAGCGGATATTTTTCGCTTTCAAAGCGCCAGCCCTGGTCATCTGTCAGATGCCAGTGGAAGGTGTTGTATTTAAGGCATGCCATAGCGTCTATAATCTCTTTAATCTCGCTTATTTCCTGCATATGCCGTGCCGAGTCAATCATAAAAGCACGGTGAGGATATCGCGGCTTGTCTGATATTCTGCAAATCGGAAGCTTTTCGTATTCCGCATCAAGCTGCTTTAAGGTCTGCCTTGCGTAGAAAACGGCCCTTTCGCTCCCGCCCTCAATTGAGATACAACTGTTGTCAATGCTGAGAACGTACTCCTCGTTTTCAAACGCAGAATTGATTTTTACGCTTTCCTCGGGGCGCGAGTCCGTAAATCTGTTGTTGAATTCAATTTTGCTCGGGATAGGAATAATTTTCATATTTATCACCTCATCTGCATTTTAACATTTTTATTGCCTTTGTGCAATATTTATTATATTTGCAAATGGTATAGATATATGTTAAGATAGCAGATATGAAAAAGCTTTTAAAGTATTTAAGAGATTATAAAAAAGAATCGGTCCTTGCGCCGCTTTTTAAAATGCTTGAGGCGAGCTTTGAGCTTATAGTTCCGCTCGTTGTCGCCTCGATTATTGACGGCGGTATAAGAAAAGGAAATATGACGCTTGTATATTCACGTGCAGGCGTTTTAGTTCTGCTCGCAACGGTCGGTATGGTTGCGGCAATAACGGCGCAGTATTTCGCGGCAAAGGCGGCAACGGGCTTTGCAACAAAGCTCAGGCACTCTCTTTTTGAAAAAATACAGTCCCTCTCGTTTTCGGAGCTTGATTCTGCGGGAACCTCAACCCTCATAACAAGAATGACAACTGACGTAAACTCGACGCAAAGCGCGGTTAATATGACTCTGAGGCTGTTCCTTCGCTCCCCGTTTATAGTTGCGGGCGCTTTCGTTATGTCAATGACTATTGACCTTAAGGCGAGCCTTATATTTCTCGGAATTATCGCGCTGCTCAGCATAGTAGTCGTTTCAATTATGAAAACAAGCGTGCCGATGTATAAGCGCGTTCAAAAAACGCTTGACGGCGTAACCCTTTCAACAAGGGAAAATATAATCGGCGCAAGGGTTATACGCGCGTTTACGGACGAGGAAAACGAGTATAAAAAATTCTCTGAAAAAAACGATTTGCTGGCGCATTTTCAGCGCGTAGTAGGCAGGGTTTCAGCCCTTATGAATCCGCTTACCTACGTCCTCGTTAACCTTGGAATTATTGCGCTTATCCGCTACGGCTCCGTTGCCGTTAACAGCAGCGCGCTTTCGCAGGGTCAGGTCGTTGCGCTTTATAACTATATGAGCCAGATTTTAGTTGAGCTTATAAAATTTGCAAATCTCATAGTAACAGTAACAAAGGGCTTCGCCTCGGGCGGCAGAATTGCTCAGGTGCTTGAGCTTGAGAACACGCTTGAGCACAGCGAAAACAATGAGATTAAAAATGACCTCGCCGTTGAATTTGAAAACGTTTCCCTGACTTATAAGGGAGCAGGGGAGGAGAGCCTCGGCAATATTTCCTTTACTGCGAAAAAGGGCGAGGTTATCGGCGTTATCGGCTCAACGGGAAGCGGAAAATCCTCGCTCGTCAGCCTCATTCCTCATTTCTATGACGCAACCGAGGGAACGGTAAGGGTTAACGGAAAGGACGTCAAGGCATATGAAGATGACGAGCTGAGAAACAAAATCGGCTTCGTTATGCAAAAGGCGGTGCTTTTCAGCGGAACAGTGCGCGATAACGTCAGATGGGGCAAGGAAAATGCGTCCGACAGCGAAATTGATTCAGCGCTAAAGGCGGCGCAGATTTACGATACAGTTTATGAAAAGGACGGGCTCGATACTGTTATAGAGCAAAACGGCTCAAACCTCTCAGGCGGCCAGAAGCAGAGGCTTTCCGTCGCGCGGGCGTTGGTGGGCGAGCCTGAAATAATCGTGCTTGACGACAGCGCCTCCGCCCTCGATTTCGCAACGGAGCGCGCAATGCGCGAGGCGATTCTCTCCCTCAGCTACAAGCCGACTCTTTTCATAGTTTCCCAGCGTTGCTCGTCAATGCTGACAGCTGACAGAATAATAGTTCTTGACGACGGAAAATGTGTAGGCCTCGGTACAAACGCGGAGCTTCTTGAAAGCTGCGGGGTTTATCGGGAAATATACTATTCCCAGTTTGAAAAGGAGGGCAACTATGAGTAATAAGGATGTCCTCA
>CAMOWP010000188.1 GCA_946628455.1 uncultured Clostridia bacterium
GAAATGCAATAAACATTCGGTTTGGGTAACAAGTAAATTTTGATATAACATAATGCCCGATTATTATTTTCACGTTGCGGGCTCGCTGATTTTTTCAGCTGTAACGGGAACGGTTGTTTTTCTTTACTTTCTGCTGGCGAAAAGGAAGCTGCTGTGCGCGCTGACGGCAATAATTCTTCTTGGGGATATTGCTTTTCTTATTATCTTCAAGGAGACGGGGCTGATTGAGGCGGCTCCGATTTTTGCAGGACTGATAATGATGAACACAGAAATTTTGCGAGGTAATAAAATTGAAGCTTCACGAGAAACTGTTAAAACTTGATAAATACCCGTTTCATATGCCCGGGCACAAGCGAAACGCCGTCTTCGGAATTACTGGAGCGGAAATTGACATAACGGAAATTGACTCGTTTGACAACCTGCACTCCCCGTCAGGCGCGCTGCTTGAAATTGAAAGCAGGCTCGCTTCGCACTACAGGGCTGAAAAAGCCTTTATGCTCGTCGGCGGCTCAACGGTTGGAATTCTTTCCGCAATCTTTGCTGTATGCAGCGAGGGAGATAAGATTATCATTGCCAAAAACTGCCATAAAAGCGTTTACAACGCGTGTATGATAAGAGGGCTGAGGGTTGCTTTTGCCGAGCCTGAATTTGACTCAATCAACGGCTGTTACACAAGGCTTACGCAGGACGAGGTTAACAGAGCTATTGCAAAAAATCCCGACGCAAAGGCGCTTGTTATCACCTCACCTACATACGAGGGCAGAATCAGCAATATTAAATGCGATATACCGCTGATTGTTGACGCGGCGCACGGGGCTCATCTCGGAATACATTATTTCCCTGCATACCCGAAGGGCAGCATAGTTATCTCCTCGCTTCATAAAACGCTTCCCGCGCTGACTCAGTGCGCCGTTATGAACGTTTACGATAAAAGCATAATCAGAAAAGCAAAGCTTTACCTTGATATATTTGAAACGAGCTCGCCGAGCTACGTTCTTATGAACAGCGTTTCAATCTGCTGTGATATAATTGACAACGAAAAGAAGCTTTTCAGGGATTACTACGCTGCGCTGACGGATTTCCGCGTTATCGAGCTTGAGCGCCTTATGCTCAAATACTGCGAGGATATTTCAAAGCTCGTTATCTCAACCGAAAACACTCAGCTCAGCGGAACTGAGCTTGCTGAGATTCTGAGGGATAAATATAGTATTGAGGCTGAGATGGCAAGCGTGAATTATATTATACTTATGACCTCGGTTGGCGACACGAAAGAGGCGTTTGACAGGCTCAGGGAGGCTCTTTTGGAGATTGACGGCGAGCTTACAACAGTTAAGGCTAAGCCGTTTGAAAAGCCGCCTGTAAGCGACGGCGAGCTTGTTATCAGCATTGATGAAAGCTGTGAAGAAACTGAGCTGAAGCACGCCGCAGGAAAAATCTCAAATGAATTTATCTACGCCTACCCGCCCGATATTCCGATTATCGTTCCTAACGAAGTAATCAGCGAAAGAGCGGTGAAATATATACAGTCGCTGATTGAGAACGGGGTTAATCTGATTTCAGACAGCGAATTGCTGCCCGATAAGATATTGACAAAAGCTGATTAATAATTTATAATACATAGGAAATAAAATTTAACGAGGTGTTCTTATGAAGAAGATTAACACATTAAGCTCAAGAAATCTTTGCGAATCAGCTAAGAAGGGCGGCTGCGGCGAATGCCAGACATCCTGCCAGTCAGCAAGCAAAACCTCTTGCTCAGTAGCAAACCAGAAATGTGAGCAGGTAAAAAAGTAAAAAAGATTTACGGCGGTAACCCCGCCGTTTTTCTATAACAGCAATCCCTCAGTCTGCCTTTGGCAGCCAGCTCCCTTTGCACAAGGGAGCCAGATAAAGGATAATTAATCAAATGATTCACGCATATAAAATGAACGGTTATAATATCATTCTTGACCAGAACAGCGGCTGCGTTCACTCCGTTGACGAGGCGACCTACGATATTATAACTATGTACGAAAACACTCCGAAAGAGGAGATTAAAAGACTTATACTTGAAAAATACGGCGACAGCGGCGAGGTTTCACCCGAGGAAATTGACGAGTGCTTTGGCGATATTGAATCGCTTAAGGCAGACGGAAGGCTGTTTGCCGAGGATACCTTTGAAGCGACTGCTCAGGAATTTAAAAAGAGGCAGGGCGTTGTTAAGGCTATCTGCCTTCACGTTGCGCACGGCTGTAACCTCAACTGCGAATACTGCTTTGCGGGCAAGGGCGAATACGGCGGCGCTGACAAGGGCTTAATGAGCCTTGAAACGGGAAAGAGAGCGCTTGATTTTCTTGTTGAAAACAGCGGCACGAGGCACAACCTTGAGGTTGACTTTTTCGGCGGCGAGCCGCTTCTCAACTGGGATGTCTGCAAAAGGCTTGTTGAATACGGGCGGGAGCTTGAGAAGAAATACGATAAAAATTTCCGCTTCACGCTCACTACAAACGGCGTTCTTATTGATGATGAGGTTATTGATTTCTGCAACAGAGAGATGGGAAACGTTGTTCTCTCCCTTGACGGAAGGCGAAACGTTCACGATAACCTGAGAAAAACGCCAAACGGCAAGGGCTCTTATGATTTAATAGTTGACAAGTTCAGAAAATTTGCCGATTCAAGAGGGCAGAAAAATTATTATATGAGGGGCACCTACACCCATTTCAACACGGATTTTTCAAAGGATTTAATCCATATGGCTGACCTCGGCTTCAAGGAGCTTTCGGTTGAGCCCGTTGTATGCTCCCCTGACGAGCCCTGGGCGCTCAGGGAAAGCGATTTACCCGTTCTTAAGGAGCAATACGAAATTCTTGCAAACGAGATGCTCAGGCGTTACAGAAACGGCAACGGCTTCACCTTCTATCACTATATGATTGACCTTGATGCAGGCCCCTGCATAGTCAAAAGAGTAAGCGGCTGCGGAGTGGGAACGGAGTATCTTGCAGTTACTCCGAGCGGAGAGCTGTTCCCCTGCCACCAGTTTGTAGGCGATGAGAAATTTTCCCTCGGAAATATTTTTGACGGCATAACGAAGCCCGGGGTGCTTGAACAGTTTAAGAGCTGCAACGTTTATTCACATAAAGAATGTAAGGACTGCTTTGCAAAGCTTTACTGCTCGGGCGGCTGCGCGGCAAACGCCTACCACACAACGG
>CAMOWP010000189.1 GCA_946628455.1 uncultured Clostridia bacterium
TTGAATACATATTTTCGTTTGATTCAAAGTTTGAATAATTTACTCTTGCGCCTGTGAGCCTTTCAAATTCCTTAACGGCGTTCATACAGCCGTCAGAGCCGTCGGAGATGTATTCGCCCCAGTTGTAAACATTGATTGTCGTGCCTTCAAGACCTAAGCCTTTGTAATATTGTATCTGCTCATTTGAAAAGTATTCGTCCTCGGCATAAGCCGAAAAGCAGGGGAGAGCAAGCGAAAGAATAAGAACAGCCGATAGCATTAATGATAAAACTCTTCTCATAGCTTGTTCGCCTCCCTCTTTTCCGCTCTGCTCTGAGCTATGTTCATAAGAACAAGCAGAACTAAAATTACAAGAAACATAAGAGTTGAAAGCGCAAACATATCAGGCTTAACCCTTTTCTTTGTCAGGGAGAAAATATAAATCGGCAGCGTCTGGAAGGACGGTCCGTTAGTGAAATATGAAATAATGAAATCGTCAAGAGACAGCGTGAAGGACATAACTGCGCCCGTTATAATTCCGCTCATAATTTCAGGCAATACAACCTTCATAAACGCTTTGAACGGCTTGCAGCCGAGGTCAAGCGCCGCCTCGTAAATGTTCATATCAAACTGCCTCAGCTTAGGCATAACGTTAAGTATGACATACGGCAGGCAGAAGGTTATGTGCGCTATCAGCAGCGTTGTAAAGCCGAGCACCTCGCTTTTGTGAATAAGCGTTCCCGCAAATACAAACAGAAGCATCATTGAGATACCCGTTACAATTTCGGGATTCATAAGCGGGATGTTTGTAACCGTCATCATTGAGCGCTTGTAAAGCTTATTTTTAGCTTCAAAAAGCCCAACCGCCGCAAGGATTCCGAGTATTACAGAGCATACAGTTGTTGCAACTGCAAGAATAACTGTGTTTTTAAGCGCGTCCATAGCGGCTCCGTCGCGGAACATTCTTATCCACCAGTAGCCCGAAAGCCCGGTCATCTGATAAGTGCTTGAGGATTTATTAACCGAAAACGCCATCATAACGATAATAGGCGCGTAAAGAAAGAAGAATATAAGCGCCATATAAAGCTTTGATACGGGAGATGTTTTGCTTTTCATATAACAACACCTCCGTCGCCCTCTTTACCGTCGTCAAAGTGGTTGATAACTCCGAGACAGATAAAAATAAGAATCATTAAAACAAAGCTGAGCGCCGCGCCGAGATTGTAATTGTTCGCGCTCTGGAACTGGTTTTCAATAACGTCGCCTATGAGAACAATCTGACCGCCGCCGAGCTTTTGCGTAATATAAAACGTTGAAACGCAGGGAACAAACACCATAGTAATTCCCGAAAGAAGCCCGGGAACGGAAAGCGGAAGAATAACTCTTCTGAAGGTGTGGACTCTGTTTGAGCCTAAATCCTGCGCCGCTTCGAGAAGCGAGTTGTCAATTTTTGAAAGCACTGAATAAATCGGCAGAATCATATAAGGTAAAAAGTTGTAAACCATACCGAGAATAACTGCGCCCGACGTGTTTATCATATGCGCTTTTCCGAGATGCAATGCCGAGAGCAGGCTGTTTATAACGCCTGAATCACCGAGGATTGTCATGAGGCTGTACGTTCTGATAAGAAAGTTCATCCACATCGGAAGCATAACGAGAAGCACCATCGTCCTCTGCGTTCTGACAGTGTGCTTAGATAAGAAATATGCAAACGGATAGCCGAGCAAAATGCAGATAACGGTTGCCGCAAGTCCGTATAAAACAGAAAGAAGAATAGTTGAAAAATAGTTCGGTATCTGCGAAAAGGAGCTCAGTGAAAAGGCTCCGCTTTTGTCTGTCAGCGCATAGTAAGCAACCATAATAAGCGGTGCAACAGTAAACAGCAGCGACCATATGAGATAAGGCTTGTCAAGCAGCCTGAGAGAAAGCTTATTCATTGTCCTCTTCCTCCCAGTCATATGAAGCGTCTGAGATATGGTCCATTTCATCTGAGAAATATGAATAGTCGCCGAACTCGCCTGAATATTCGCTGCGCTTCATAATATGTATAGCGTCAGGCTCGATGTACATACCGATTTTACGGCCGACCTTAAGCCCTTCCATAGTCGTCTGTATCATCCAGATAAATCCGCCTACGTCAACAAGCACCTCAAAATGAACGCCCTTAAAGGTAACGCCCGTAATAGTGCCGGTAAGCGCCGCCTCGCTTCCCACCTTTACAATCTTGATGTCCTCGGGGCGGACTACCGCTTCAACAAACTCATTTTTGTCAAAGCCGCTGTCAAGGCACTCAAAGGTAACTCCGCCGAATTTAACCTTGTAATCGTCAAGCATAACAGCGTCAACAATGTTCGATTCGCCGATAAAGTCCGCAACAAAAGCGTTAACCGGCTCGTTGTAAATATCCTCGGGAGTTCCTATCTGCTGGATTTTGCCCTTGTCCATAACAACAACTCTGTCAGACATGGAAAGAGCCTCCTCCTGGTCGTGCGTAACGTAGATGAAGGTGATTCCGAGCTCCTTCTGAATATTCTTGAGCTCGCGCTGCATATCCTTTCTCAGCTTTAAGTCAAGCGCGCCGAGAGGCTCGTCAAGAAGAAGCACGTGCGGGTTGTTCGCAAGCGCTCTTGCAATGGCAACTCTTTGCTGCTGCCCGCCTGAAAGGGAGTCTATCTCGCGCTTTTCAAAGCCCTTGAGGTTAACAAGCTCAAGCATTGAGGCAACGGCTTTTCTCACCTCGTCCTTTGAAAGCTTCTTCAGATTAGGGCCGAAGGCAATGTTTTCATATACGTTTAAATGAGAAAAAAGAGCATAACGCTGGAATATGGTGTTCACCCTGCGCTTGTGAGCAGGAACATCATTAATTCGTTTGCCTTCAAAAATAACGTCACCGCTGTCAGGCTTCAAAAAGCCTGCAATAGCTCTCAGCGTAGTGGTTTTTCCGCATCCTGAAGGACCGAGCAGCGTTATAAACTCTTTTTCGTTTATATATAAATTAAGATTGTCAAGAACTACGTTGTCACCGTAGCTAACCGTTATGTTTCTTAAATCTATAAGCTTCTTTTCCAATTATGCACTTCCTTCTTTGATACAAGGCAATGGCTTGCCTCTCCCCGATTTACAGATTAATATAATCCGTATAAATTTTAATATATATTTTTTATTTTACAATGTCAATAATATTTTTGTAAATTAAAATATTTTTTGTA
>CAMOWP010000190.1 GCA_946628455.1 uncultured Clostridia bacterium
ATAAAATGCACAAAAGCACTCTTTTCGCAAATATTATACAATAAGATTAATATAAAATCAATACTTATTTTGTTTTTTATTTGATTTATATCCAATTATGCCTTGATGAGCACCTCTTCAATTTTTCCGTAATAGATATAGTGGAAGTCGCCTGAAGGATACTGAGCGTCAATTATTGACTTGTCAATAATCTGCTCGGGAGTGAAGCTTCCCTTTGCAACCTTTTTGCACACGATAACGAGCTTTGCCTCTTCAAAGTACGGAGCGGCTGAATCAAAAACTGGAGTAAGTCCGCACTCGCTTACCTTGTCAATATCGCGTCCGCTCTTTGAGCCGCACACAGAATGGATTTTAGTTTTAAGTTCCCCGGGATAAAACGACAGGGTGAAATAATCCTTACTGTCAAGAAACTCAGCAGTATATCTCTGAGGACGGATGTATACAGTTACCGTATCGTTCCCCCACAATTCACCGAGTGCACCCCAAGACACTGTCATTGTGTTGAGCTTATCCTTATCGCCTGCCGTAACAAGCCCCCACTGAGAGCTGATTAAATCAACGGCGTTTTCCTTAATGCTTTTAATATCGGTTTTAATAAACATATCGTTCACCTCATATTATTATATTATTTTTTCTCAAATTTAAAACTGTAATTTACGCTTGCGATTCCTATGCTTACAAGAAGCAGCGAAGCAAAGCTGATAATTATGCTGCCGCCATCGCTGTCTGTAAGCAGTGACGACAGGATATAGCCGAATACAGGAGTCATAAACGAGCATACCGCAACGCGCGACACCTCGTTGTATTTAAGCAGCAGGCTCCACAGCGTATAGGCAACGGCTGAGACAAGTGCAAGATAGATAATTATTGCAATGCCTTTTACGTTCTGCGCCTCAAGATGTCCGCCGAATATAAGCCCGAAAGCCGTCATAACCACGCCGCCGAGCGCAAACTGCCAGCCCGAAAGCATTGCGGGGTCCTCGTCCTTTGAATAGAGCTTAATAAAGTTTGACGAAAAGGCATAGGATACACTTGAAACAATTATAAACGCGCCGCCTTTAAAACTTGATACTCCCGTTCTCAGCCCTTCAATACTGACAAGTATAACGCCGGCAAAACCTATTGCACTGCCTATAATTTTAACAGCCTTGAGCTTTTCATTCTTAAAAACGAGCGAGGAAATGAAAATAGCAAAAAACACGCTTGAGCCGTTGATTACCGAGGCTTTTCCGCCGCTGATATACGCAAGACCGAGATAGAAAAAGATATACTGTAAAACCGTCTGAAACACAGAAAGCACTGCTATTTTTTTAACGGCAGTTTTTTTCGGTACAAGCGGCTTTTTTCTTATTAAAGAGAATATTATAATTGTAAGAATTCCCGCAAGAAAAAACCTGACGCCTGCAAAAAGAATTATAGAAGCGGTTTCGTTTTCGCTGATACTGAAAGCCTCATAGCCAAGCTTTATAAACGGGAATGCTGAGCCCCACAACAGACAGCACAGCGCCGCAGTAAGCCATAAAAGCGCGGGATTTTTAAGTTTATTTTCCATAATGTGTTACATAAAATAATCGGGCGACAAATCTGCCGCCCGTTATTGATAATTAATTAGCCTCTTGTAATTTTCTTAGAGCTCTTAAGGAAATCGTCAGATGCCGGGAAGGTATTTGAGTACTCAAGATCCATTGTAGCGCTCTTGTCCTTGATGATTGTTACGTTTGCGTGTGTAATATCAAGGTGAACCTTCATCATATAGAACGCCTTTGTAACTTCCTTAGTCTTTGTGTCTACAGTAACTTCGCCTGTACCGCCCTGATAAAGAACTTTAATATTGTCGTTAGCGTCGCCCTGTGAGAAAGAAAGAACGGAAATCTGAGAAACTGTTCCTGTAATATCACCGAGTACGTTGAAGAAACGTCCCTGTGAATCCTTATCAGCAAATGAAAGCTCAGCACCTTTAGGCTGAATTGTGATTGTGATAGTGCCGTCGCCGTTATCCTTAACGTTACAAGCAAGAACATCGTCAGCAGTGAGATGAGAATGAGTTTCATCAATCTTACCGTCATCTCTTGTATCGTACTGAGGGTCTCTGTTATCTGAGGGAGAAAGTCCCTTGGGTGAGCCGCTGAAAAGATTGCCCATAATACCGGGAACGAGCTTATTGATTGTAGCATTTTCCTTACCGTCTACAAGAAGAGAAGTGATTTCAAGCTTTTCATCACCGAGAAGCTTGTAATAAGTCTTTGCCTGACCGTCCTCTTTATAAGGCGCAGTAAGAGTCTTGTTGTAGTCGAAAACCTCAACATAATACTTAACAACATCGTCTACTGTTTTAAACTCAATTCCGCCGTATGTACCCGGAGCGAATTCATCAATAACAGCAACGTCCTCTGTGCTTGAGCCAGCAGCCTCGCCGCCTTCGCCGCCTGCAGCCTTCTCGGCTACCTTTGCAGGTGACACAACAACAAAGATAACTGTTGCAACAAGAAGTACACAAAAGATTATAAATAAAATCTGATTTACTTTGCTAAGACCACTCTTAGCTCCTACTTTTCCCTTTGCCATAAGTATTACTCCTTACTAACAATAATCATTTACTCTTATATAATACATTAAAAGTTTATGAAATTCAACATATTTTTTTAAATTTCATTAAAAATGTGTTATAATGTCATTAAAATAATCGACTTGAGAGGTAATTATATTGGAAATAAAGCCGATTGCACACATAGAAAACGACTATAAGGACAAGTTTGCAGTACCGCGCCAGAGCGGTATTACAGACATAAAATCAAGAATAGTTTTTGAAAAGGAATACTCTTCAATGGACGCTGTAAGAGGGCTTGAGGATTTTTCACACATATGGCTGATATGGGGTTTCAGCGAAAACGTAAACAGTAAAAAATCGCTTACCGTTCGCCCGCCGAGGCTCGGCGGCAACAAGAGAGTGGGCGTTTTTGCTTCGCGCTCCCCTTATCGCCCGAATTCTCTCGGACTTTCAAGCGTTAAGCTGGACAGCGTTGATTATAAGAATTCAGAGCTGATTCTTACGGTGAGCGGCGCAGACCTTATTTCAGGCACGCCGATATATGACATAAAGCCTTATATCCCATCCTCCGATTCCTTTCCGGAT
>CAMOWP010000191.1 GCA_946628455.1 uncultured Clostridia bacterium
TTATTGCTGTTAACGGAACCCTGTCCCTTGAAGAGGAAAAGGACGCAAAGGTGCTTGTAAACTCAGTTTTCAAGCCCGATTCGGAGAGCCTGAAAAAGAACGCTCAAGGCGCAAAAAGGGAAGCCGCGTCTGCTCCCGCTCCGCGTGAAAAATCAAAAAGGGCAGGGCTTTACCTTAAGTTCACCTCAAAGGACGATGAACGGCTTCACAAGGCTTCCGTTATAACCTCGATTTTTGAGGGCTCTCTCCCTCTTTACTATTATTTTGAGGATGAAAAAAAGTACGTCCGCCAGCCTTCGTCAGCCTTTGTTGACGTTAACGATACTATGCTTTCGGAGCTTAAAAGACTGCTTGGCGATAAAAATGTTGTACTTTTGTCTTGACAATTTACGACTAAATGATTAAAATAAGCGGTAACTGTTATTTGATAAATATTTTTGTGATTATATATTAATCGGAGGAATAGGTATGAAAACTATAGCTGTATTAACAAGCGGCGGCGACGCGCCGGGTATGAACGCAGCAGTTCGTGCGGTAGTAAGAACAGCATGTGAAAACGGAATCAGAGTTCTCGGAGTAATCCGCGGATATAACGGACTTATTAACGGCGATTTTGTTGAGATGGACCTTCGTTCCGTTTCGGATATTATCAACAGAGGCGGTACTATCCTTTACTCCGCCCGTTCAACCGAATTCGCAACCGAAGAGGGTATGAGAAAAGCTATCCGTACCTGCCGCGAATACGGCATTGAGGGCGTTGTAGTTATCGGCGGAGACGGCTCCTTCAGAGGCGCAAGAGACCTCAGCGAAAGGGGAATTCCCTGCGTTGGCATCCCCGGTACAATCGATAACGATATCGCCTGCTGTGATTACACAATCGGCTACGATACCTGCCTTAACACAATTATGGAAATGGTTGACCGTATCCGCGATACAACCGAATCTCACGACCGTTGCTCGGTAATTGAGGTTATGGGACGTCACGCAGGTTATCTTGCGCTTAATTCAGGTATAGCTTGCGGCGCAACCGCTATCCTTATCCCCGAGGTTGATTTTGATATTGAAAAGCACGTTATCGAGCGTATGAAGAAAACTCAGCGCACAGATAAGAAGCATTTCATCATCGTTGTTGCTGAGGGCGTAGGCGTTGACGTTAAAAAGCTCGCTGAAGAAATTGAGGCTAAAACAGGCGTTGAATCAAGAGCAACAGTTCTCGGACACACTCAGCGCGGCGGTTATCCTACCGCTAAGGACAGAATAATGGCAACCCGTATGGGCAACTACGCCGTTAAGCTTCTTATGAAGGATATCGGCAACAGAGTAGTAGCAGCCCAGAAGGAGGAGGTTCTTGATTACGATATTTTCGAGGCTCTCAATATGAAGAAGAGCATCGATATGAATCTCTACAACGTAGCTCACGAGGTTTCTATTTAACAATTATAATTGAATAAATGTTTAATTAACGCCCAAACTATGTTTGGGTGTTTTTTATGCGAAAAATTGTCAGGATTTTTGATATATGTCTGTCGCTTGTATGCGTTTTAATTATGAGCCTTGTGGCTGTAGGCAGCCATACTATGCCCGATGAAATAATCCGCTATGAATCCGACGGAGAAAAGCTGAATTCCATTTACAGCTATTCGGATGACAGCATAGCTGAATCCGCTTCAACTCAGGCGTTTCCGACCACACAGGAAACAATAAGACTGCTCGGCGTCTTTCCCGTTAAAAATGCTAAGGTAACTAATAAGCATTCGGGTAAGGTGCTCGTCAGCGGCGAGGTTTTCGGCATAAAGCTTTATACCGACGGCGTTATTGTGGTCGGCACTCAGAGCGTTGATATCGGAGACGGCGAAAAAGTCAACCCCTCTCAGGAGGCGGGAATCAAAACGGGCGATATAATTGTTTCAATTAATAATACGCGCGTAAACAGCTCAGACGAGGTAACCGCAATTCTCAACGATAACAACGGAAAGCCGTATACAATCAAGCTCAAGCGCGACGGCAGATATAAAACCTTTTCTCTTGCTCCCGCATATTCTCCGCGCGAGGGAAGCTATAAGGCGGGAATGTGGGTGCGTGATTCAACCGCAGGAATAGGAACGTTGACCTTTTATAATCCTGCAAGCGGCGTTTTCGCTTCTCTCGGTCATCAGATTAATGATATAGATACTAACGAGCTTATGCCGCTGCTTGAGGGCGAGGCAGTAAGCGCAAACGTAACAAGAGTTCAGCAGGGAAAAAACGGCGCAACGGGCGCGCTCTGGTGCGATTTTGAGGAGCACACAATGGGCAGGCTCCTTGATAACACTCAGTACGGGCTTTACGGCTCATATACAGAGATAGGCGAAAATGCAAAGGAATATACCGTAGCCTCAAAGCAGGAGGTGCGAAAGGGGAAGGCAAAGCTCGTTTCAACAGTTGAAGGAAAAACCCCAAAAGAATATGATATAGAGATTATTAAAATAAGCTATAATAAAAGCGAGGAGCAAAAGGATATTGTTTTCAGGGTAACGGATAAGGAGCTTCTCTCAAAAACAGGCGGCATCGTTCAGGGTATGAGCGGCAGCCCGATTATTCAGAACAACAAGCTCGTCGGGGCTGTAACGCACGTTATAGTAAATAATCCCGAAAAAGGCTATGCCATCTTCGCTCAGACGATGTATGAAAAATCTAATAGTATAAATTAACTATATATAGTATATAGGAACAAGGATTTCTCCATATATGGAGAAATTTTTTATTTGTGCAAATTTAACGAAATTTGGTGACAAAATTTGTCATTTATTACAAAATTGAAAAAATTAACAATTTTTTTATTTTTTTGAAAAAATCGCTTGACAAGCGGCTTTTTATATAATATAATACCCAAGCACGTGTAAAAGCGCCTATATAAATAATATATAATAGCTTTCACACATCACACACTGATATGCGTTGATGCCGGAGGTTGCGTCCGCAGTGCCGTATTGCAGCGCTGCTTAACCCGGACGGGAATTTCGGCGGAGTATGTCCGATTTTAAACCGGGCGAAATTATCCAGACTACTTTACTATGTTAAGTGACTTGCGAACGCTTAATATATAAAGGCAAATTCTGCGTCCGAATGGTT
>CAMOWP010000192.1 GCA_946628455.1 uncultured Clostridia bacterium
TTCTTCATTCTTAATTATTCATTCTTCATTAAAAAAAGGCTGACAAGGGGCGCCCCTTGTCAGCCTTTTTGTTATATAATATCGTGTTTATGAATGTAATCAACAACCTCGTCAACCGTTGTAAATGCAAGGGCAACCGAGGTATCGGCAGCGCCGTAGTAAATTGCAATTTTTCCCGTTTCTGCGTCTGTAAGCGCGGCGCAGGGGAACACAACGTTGGGTACGTCGCCGACGGTTTCATATAACTCGTGAGGCGCAAGGAGGAAGCTGTCCGCTCTGTGGAGCACCTTCCACGGCTCGTTTATGTCAAGAATAGCGGCGCCCATGCTGTAGGTAAAGCCGTTGCAGCTTGTTATAACGCCGTGGTAGAAAACGAGCCAGCCCTCGTCGGTTTCAATAGGAGTAGGGCCTGCGCCTACCTTCGTCATCTCCCAGTTTTTAACGGGCTTCATAACGAAGCGGTATTTGCCCCAGTATTCAAAATCCCTGCTTCGCTGAATGAAAATATCGCCGTAAGGGGTGTGGCCTCTGTCGCACGGGCGGACGAGCATCATATATTCGTTCCCTATCTTCCTCGGGAAGAGCACGCCGTTTCTCGCAACGGGATAGGTTGCGTCCTCAAGCTGCTCCCAGCTTTTGAAATCCTGAGTTACGGCAACGCCGATAGTTGTTCCCTGAGGGGTGAGGTTAACCCAGGAGAGGTAGTATTTTCCGTCAATTTCGCAGATTCTCGGGTCATAGCCCTTGAAGATAATTTTTTCATCAAGCTCCCAGTTAATCGCGTCCTTGCTGAAGCCTGTAACTATGTTCTGGTCCCTCGTTCTGTCGTCAACGCGGAAAACGCCCGCGAAGCCGTCGCCGAACGGAACTACTGCCGAATTGAAAATGCTGTTTGCAAAAAAGTGGTTATCCCTTGTTATAATCGGGTTGCCAGAATATCTCCAAACGGGGTATCTGTAGCCTTCGGGCTTATTCTCCCAGGGGATGTTTTTCATTGCGTTTCCAAGAATTTTAGCCATTTTTCAATCTCCTTGTTATTCAGTGATTTTAAGCTTAATGCTGTGCTCGCCTGCGTCTGTTTTAAATGAAATCAGGCTTGCGCCGCTTTCGTATTCCTCAAGCACCTTGAATTTCAAATCGCACTCGGCGGTGAACGGCTTGTGGACGTAGATAATGCTTTCGCCCTTCTTTTCCGCTTTGAAGCTGAGGGTGAAGGCGTTTTCCTTTTTATTGAAGCCGTAGCTTACTATCTCTCCCGCAACCGCAACGGGGTGAGTTCTTGAGAGCATTGTCATCAGCGGGGAATCAAGGTCGTCTCCGTGGTAATCCCAGTACAACTGACCCCAGTGCTGCTCGTCAAAGAAATCAAGCAGCTCGTATGCGTGAGGGAACCAGGAGGTGTCCTTGTTATCGCTGCAGCCGCCCCATTCGCCAACTATGCAGGGCACGTTCAGCCTGAGCTGAGTGTTCCTCATTTCGGTGAAAAACGCCTTTACCCTGTCTGCATTTGCGTATTTATAAAGCGGGGTGTCAACCATAATGTCATAGGCGTGAGGGCCGAAGCACTGCAGCTCCTCGCGCTTTCCGTTAACGGTTATCGGCGGAGCGGATTGCTTTATGCCGTTGTTGCAGAGGTAGCACTGCTCCATCATAATGATTCCGTTATCGGTAACCTCTCTTATAGCCGCAGTTGTTTTGTTTAAAAACGGGGAGTATTTCTTAATGTCAAACTCCGCCTCAAGGTCGTCAATATGCTGCATAACGTCGCGGATAACGTTGCCCTTTATGCAGTTGAGCATACCCGCGGTGTCCCTTTTAAGAAGGGAGGAGAGCATTGTTTTTCTGTCTATCTTCTCATTGAACATAACAGCTTTTGCAACGTTGCCGACGAGCTTAAGAAACATCCTTCTGCTCATTGAGCCGGGGAACGGCTCGTTCATCAAATCAAAGCCGAAAAGCGCGGGGCTGTCTCCGTAGCGCCCTGCAAGCATTTTCCAAAGCTCGCAGTATCTGTCCTGCAGCCCGACTCCTCTGTAATAATCGTTATTCCAGAAATGGTCGAAGGAATTGTGCACCCATCTTCCGAAGAAATAGCCGTCAGCCCATACGAAAACCGGCATTCTCGGCTTTGCGCCGTCTGTCATTGCAGCCCAGCTCGGAGCGCCGTCGCCAACGCTTTTGCCGTCGTTGCCCGAATAGATATCCTGGTGCATATCAATGAGAATGTAAACGCCGTATTTTTCTGCAAGCGCGAAAATGTCATCAATTGATTTGAGGTATTTCTCGTTGTATTTGCCCATCTTAGGCTCAAGGTTCTGCCAGGTTATCGCAAGCCTTATGATGTCGAAGCCGAACGCTTTATATTTTTTGAAAAATTCTTCGTTAAGATTATACCGGAAGCTTTCGGAATCAATCAGCTTGTCGTCAATATTCATTCCGTTGAATATTCGCTCACGCCCCTTTTCGTCAAGGAAGCGAAGCTGCTGAGTTAAAATTTTTTCCATTTCATTCCCCTCGCTTAAAAGCAAAAATAATTATTTTATGTTTACGCACAGCATAGTCATATCGTCAAACTGGCTGTTGCCGTCAATAAATTCATAAACGCTGCTTTTAACCGCATTGATAATTTCGTCGGAGCTTGCACAGGAGAGCTCGCCGAGGGTGCTGATAAGCCGCTCCTCGCCGTACATTGCGTGCTCCTTTGTTTCAGCCTCAACAACGCCGTCAGTGTAAATGAAAAGCTTGTCTCCCTTGCCGAGCTGAAGGGTGCCTGATTTATAATTGATTCCCTCCATGCCCGCAAGCACGAAGCCGCTTTTATATTCGGGAGCGTAGGCTTTATCTTGTGTTATTATAATCGGCGGGTTGTGCCCTGCGCTGACGAATTCAAGCTCATAGGTAGTGAGGTCAAGAACTCCTGCCCACGCGGTTACAAACATATCCGCTTCATTATTTGCGCAAAGCGCGTTGTTTGCCGTTTTAACAGCCTGAGCAAGGTCGGGTATATCCCTTATGCAGTTCTGAAGCGTTGTTTTTGAGGTTGCCATAAACAGAGCCGCAGGGATTCCCTTGCCTGAAACGTCCGCAATAACGAAGGCAATGTGGTTG
>CAMOWP010000193.1 GCA_946628455.1 uncultured Clostridia bacterium
GACAGGGTTTTTATCCACGTTATGCCGGGCCATTTTGTTTCTGCAAATAACCATATTAACTACTACATAGGAACGTCGGATATCAAGCATAATCACAACGTTTCGGTAGATGCAGCAATGATACTTTCGGGCTATTATATTGCAAGCGACATCCATGTTGACACTGTGCTTTGCCTCTATGAAACGCAGACGCTCGGCGGTTATCTTGCCCACGAGCTTGCAAGGCCGAATATGTTCAGTCCGAATCCTAACGATACGGTTTATGTAATCGGCTCGGAGTACGACGCGGCGGGAAATCTCATATTCCGCGACAACCTGAGAAGAATGATAAAAGACAAGTCTGTTGTAGTTCTGATTTCGTGTATTACAAGCGGTAAAACCGTTGAAAGAGCGATTGAAAGTATTGAGTATTACGGCGGAAAAGCCGTAGGCGTTTCAAGTGTTTTCAGCGCCGTTGACACGGTTTCAGGCGTTCACGTTAATACAATTTTCAACCTTGAGGATTTGCCTCATTACAAGGCGTATCCAATGCACGATTGCCCTTATTGCCGTCAGGGAATGCCCGTTGACGCAATCTCAAACGGCTACGGCTACTCAATGCTCGGTTAATAATGATTGCAACAAAATACGGAGAAGCAACGCTTCTCCGTGTTTTATTTTTCTCTTAACTTTTGGAAGAAGTCGCTCAGCATTTTTGAGCATTCCTCCTCCATTATTCCGCCCATAATTTCGGGCTTGTGGTTGTAGGGGATTCTGTTGAAATCCGCAACCGTTCCGAACGAGCCCGCCTTTTTGTCATACGCGCCGAAGTAAACAGTTTTAATTCGCGAGTTTATAATTGCTCCTGCGCACATAGGACACGGTTCAAGCGTAACGTATAAATCGCAGTCAAAAAGCCGCCATCCGCCGAGCGCTTTGCAGGCGTTGTTAATCGCCTCAAGCTCTGCGTGGTAAAGCGCGTTTTTGCCCTCTTCACGCCTGTTTCTGCCCCTTGCAATTATCTCGCCGTCTTTTACTACTACTGCGCCGACGGGGACCTCGCCCGCCTCTTCGCTTTTGAGCGCCTCAAAAAGCGCCTGTCTCATATATCTGTTTTCCATATTATTTATGCTGAATGTACTGTGATGTAATCACAATGAGAATCATAAACGGTATTAAAAATCCAGGCACAAGACAAGCGAGCTTAGCGCCGAAGGAAAGCCTTGACGGCGGCGTCGTAGCTTTGTTATTTTTCTTTGGAAGAAGCTTGCGTTTTACAATAAGGTAAACAAGACCTATTATTGAAACAACAAACCATGCACCGATAATGTACGGCTCTGCCTTGCTTGCAGCAGAAGAGCCTGAAAAATAGGTAATGAAATCCTCAACTACCGAAATTCCGTTATTGAACGCATGAATAAGCATTGCGGGAATTACATTGTCGGTAACTACCGTAATATAGCCGAGAACGAGACCAACTAAAAATGCAAAAATAAACTGAATAAGATTTGCGTGGATGAGGCCGAACACTATGCTTACCGCAAAAACAGCAAAACCCTTGCCGTATTTTTTCAGCGCGCCGAGAGTACAGCAGCGCATAGCATATTCTTCAATTATACCGGGTATAACTGATGTTGATATAACTACGGAAATGAGCGCAATAATGCTGTCCGGCTTTGTAAGCTCGGGCTGTGTGAGCTTATAGCCTGCTGTATCAAAAAGATTGATGATAAAATTAGTTATAATATTAGCCGCCATACAGCCGCCCATACCGAACGCAACCCACGCACACATAGAAGCGGCGCCGATTTTCTTTGTGGGAACAAGTGGACCCGTAAAGCGCTTTTTCAGTATAATTGCCATTATGCTGAACGGGATTGTCATTGAGAAGAAGTGTACCGCTATTACATTAAAGAAATTCTGAAATGCAGGCGAATTATCGTACACGCTCTTAAGTCCCAGTATGTTAATCATTGAAACTACTATTACCTCAATAACAAGGTACGCAAGAATAGTTCCGCCTATTACAGCGCCGTCACGAATAAGCTCGTTGCGTTCTCTGCGTTTTAGCATATTCTCTCTCATCTGAGCCTGCATAAACTGCTGGTACTGCTGAGGAGTCATTCCCGCATTTGAGTAATACTGATTGTTCTGATTAAATTGATTGTTGTTTGGATATTGATTCATATTCTTTTCCTTAGAGCTCTATATTTTTAAGATATTCACGAAGCCGGTCTTTTATTTCAGGGTGTTTAAGACCTACTTCAATATTTGCCTGGAGTATGCCGAATTTGTTACCCATATCGTAACGCGTTCCCTCATAGTCAACCGCAATAACGCCTTTTGTCTGAGCGAGCTCCTTCATAGCGTCGGTGAGCTGAAGCTCGTTGCCCGCGCCCTTCGGTGTGTGCTCAAGAATATCAAAAATTTCGGGCGGCATAACTACTCTGCCGAGAATTGAGAAGTTGCCCATAATCTCCTCTTTTTTCGGCTTTTCTATCATATTGTCACAAAGATGGCAGTTGCCCTCAAGCGGCGTTGTGTGAAGCGAGCAGTATTTCATTATGTCGTCGCCCAAAACCTCTTTAACGCCAACGGCGCCCTTGCCGTATTTTTCATACGCCTCAATAAGCTGTTTTGTTACGGGGTTATCGGAAATAATAACGTCGTCGCCGTAGAGAACGGCAAACGGCTCGTTTCCGACAAAATTCTTAGCGCAAAGTACGGCGTGACCGAGTCCGCCCGTTTCCTTCTGTCTTAAAAAATAAACGTTTCCGAGCTTCGCGGGTGCTTCAACCTCTTTGAGAAGGTCGGCTTTGTCGGGGTTCTGCGCAAGCTTTGTTTCAAGCTCAAACGCGTGGTCAAAATGGTCCTCGATAGCCTCCTTGCCCCTGTTTGTAATTATAAGTACCTCTTCAATACCGCTGTCAAAGGCCTCTTCAACAATGTACTGAATAGCGGGTTTGTCTACTATATTAAGCATTTCCTTCGGCACAGCCTTAGAAGCGGGAAGAACTCTCGTTCCGAGGCCTGCTGCGGGAATT
>CAMOWP010000194.1 GCA_946628455.1 uncultured Clostridia bacterium
AAAGGAGCTTGGAATGACCTCTCTTGCCATTACCGACCACGGCAATATGTATGGCGCCGTTGATTTTTACCGCGAATGTAAAAAAGAGGGTATAAAGCCGATAATCGGGTGCGAGGTTTACGTAGCGCCGCGTACCCGTTTTGATAAGGATAAGGTACAGGACAAGCAGTATAACCACCTTATCCTCCTTGTTAAGAATAAAACGGGCTATCAGAATTTAATAAAAATGGTATCGCTCGCATATACCGAGGGCTTTTACTTTAAGCCGAGAATTGACCGCGATTTGCTTGAAAAGCACAGCGAGGGCTTAATCTGCCTTTCCGCCTGCCTTGCGGGTGAAATACCGCAGCTTCTGCTTCAGCGCGATTACGAGGGCGCAAAGCGTGAGGCGCTCTGGTATTCCTCCGTTTTCGGCGAGGGCAATTATTTTCTTGAGCTGCAGAACCACGGCATTGACGAGCAGAAAATCGTTCTTGACGGGCTGAAGCGAATTCACGACGAAACGGGGCTTCCGCTCGTTGCTACCAACGACGTTCACTACGTTGAAAAAGAGGACGCGGATATTCAGCAGGTTTTAATATGTATTGCAACAAATAAAACTCTCGGCGAGGATACGGGGCTTGAATTCCACAGCAAGAATTTTTACCTTAAATCCGAAACGGAAATGAGGGAGATTTTCTCCGATGTACCCGAGGCGATAGATAATACTCAGCGCATTGCCGAAAAATGTAATTTTGATTTTGAATTCGGCAACACAAAGCTCCCGTATTTTGAAACGCCCGATAATCAGGACCATTTTGAATATTTCAGAAAGCTCTGTTATAAAGGGCTTTATAAGCGCTACGGGCGGGACGTCCCGCAGGATTATATCAACCGCCTTGAGTATGAGCTTGAAACGGTTAACACTATGGGCTATACGGATTATTACCTTATTGTTCAGGATTTCGTACGCTTTGCAAAGTCAAAGGGTATTCCCGTTGGCCCCGGAAGAGGCTCGGGGGCAGGCTCTCTGGCAGCGTACTGCGTAGGAATTACAAACCTTGATCCGATGAAATACGACCTTATTTTTGAAAGGTTTTTAAATCCCGAGCGCGTTTCAATGCCCGACTTTGATATTGACTTCTGCTACGAAAGACGGCAGGAGGTTATAGACTACGTAACCGAAAAATACGGCGCGGACCACGTTGCCCAGATTGTTACCTTCGGAACGCTTCAGACCCGCGCCGCTATCCGCGACGTAGGGCGTACTATGGGTATGCCTTATGCCGCTGTTGACGCGGTTGCAAAGCTTGTTCCGAACGATTTTAAAATAACCATTGATAAAGCGGTTGAAAAGAGCAGGGAGCTCCGTCAGCTTATGGCTGAAAACGAACAGATTAACCGCCTTATTGAAGTTGCGCGCAAGGTTGAGGGTATGCCGCGCAATACCTCAACCCACGCGGCGGGAGTCGTTATTACCCACGACCCCGTTGCAAGCTACGTTCCGCTTGCCACTAACGACGGGCTAATCGTAACCCAGTATATTATGACAACGCTTGAGGAACTCGGACTTTTGAAGATGGATTTTCTCGGGCTGCGTACCCTTACCGTAATTGACGACGCCTCAAAGGCTGCGGGTATTGATATTAACAAAATCCCTATTGACGACGGTAAGGTATATTCAATCTTTGCCAAGGGCAGAACCGAAGGAATATTCCAGTTTGAATCAAGCGGTATGAAGCAGATGCTTATTAATCTTCAGCCCTCGGCGCTTGAGGATTTAATAGCAGCAACCTCGCTTTACCGCCCGGGTCCCGCAAGCCAGATTGATACCTTTGTGGAGAATTCCAAAAATCAGAATAGAATAAAATATGAAACTCCCATGCTTGAGCCTATTCTGAAAAATACCTATGGCTGTATGGTTTATCAGGAGCAGGTTATGCAGATTTTCCGCTCCCTTGCAGGCTATTCCTACGGCAGAGCAGACGTTGTGCGCCGCGCGATGAGCAAGAAAAAGCACGACGTTATGGAGCAGGAGAGGGAAACCTTTATTCAGGGCTGCGCTAAGAACAATATCAGCGCCTCGGTTGCAAACTCAATTTTTGATAAAATGACTGATTTCGCCTCCTATGCCTTCAATAAATCACACGCCGCCTGCTATGCGCTTGTTGCGTATCAGTGCGCGTACCTGAAAACGTATCACCCAGCTGAATTTATGGCGGCGCTTCTCACCTCGGTGCTTGACAGCTCCAATAAGGTAGCCCGTTATATAACGGAGTGTAAGCGCCTCGGGCTGCGCCTTGCTCCGCCGAATATCAATTCCTCAATGAAAGGTTTTACCGCAAGCGGTAATACTATTAATTACGGGCTTCTCGGAATTAAAAATCTCGGAAGCGAGTTTATTGAGGAGATAATAAAAGAGCGCCAAAAAGGCGATTTCAGGGATTTGTTTGATTTCTGTAAGCGGATGAAGAGCGGCCATTTTAACCGCCGTGCCGTTGAATCGCTTATCCGTTGCGGAGCGCTTGACGTGTTTCCGTCAAACCGCCGCCAGATGCTTCAGGGGCTTCCCGTTCTCGTTTCAAATATTGAGGAGCAGAACAGAAAAACAATGTACGGCCAGGTGGGCTTCTTTGACCTCAATGACGATTTTGAGGAAAGCTTTGATTTGCCTGAGGTTAATGAGTTTCCGAAGGCTGACCTGCTCGCAATGGAAAAGGAGATGACAGGGCTTTACCTCTCGGGTCATCCGATGGATAAGTTTGATAAATTCGTAACCGAGGCAGGCTGCGCTCGGACCTTTGAGCTCATTGAGGCTTCAAAAGGAACAGGCAGCTATAAGGATAAATCGCAGGTCACACTCTGCGGAATTATAACCCATATAACCGTTAAGCAGACGAGGGCGAACAAAGCGAATATGGCTTTTGTAACGCTTGAGGATTTGTACGGAACCGTTGAGATTATTCTGTTCCCTCAGGTATTCCTGAGATACGCCTCTATGATAAG
>CAMOWP010000195.1 GCA_946628455.1 uncultured Clostridia bacterium
CGAAGCCGCACATATCCTGAAGCGTAATGATTGCAACGTTTGATGCGCTTTGCCATACCGCCTCGGTTATCGCTCTGCACGACTTTGAACGGTAGCCGCCCTCGCCCCAGTTATCGCCGCTGAAATGGCAATAATCAAGCGCAAAGCGTCTCTCGTCCTCGCTTGCCTCCCACAGCCATCCGAGGATAGTGTTATTGTCGTGAGTGCCTACATAGTTTACGGAATTCTTTTCGGCGTTGTGGGGAAGATGAGTTGAATCAGAATTTGCGTCAAACGCAAACTGTGCAACCTTCATTCCGGGAAAGCCTGTATCACTGAGAAGCTGAATTACGTCCTCGCCGAAGGTGCCGAGGTCCTCTGCAATAATCGGCGCGTCCCTGCCGAACTTTTCAAAAACGGCGTCAAATAAATCCATTTTAGGACCGTCAAGCCATTCGCCTACCTTCGCTGTTTTACTATCGGCAGGAACTGCCCAGTACGAGGCAAAGGCTCTGAAATGGTCAATTCTTACGGTGTCGTAAATGTTAAGTGCGTGTTCAAGCCGCGCGAGCCACCACGAATAATTATCCTTTTTCATCGCTTCCCAGTCGTAAATCGGGTTGCCCCATAGCTGACCGTCCTCGCTGAAATAATCGGGCGGAACGCCCGCAACCTTTTCAACCTTGAGCGTCTTTTCGTCAATGAGGAACATCGGAAGGTTAGACCATACGTCCGCGCTGTCAAGCGCAACATAAATAGGCATATCGCCTATAACCGCAACGCCTTTTTTATGGGCGTATTTTTTTATCTCGTTCCACTGACGGAAGAATATGTACTGAACAAATTTCCAGAACGCCGCCTTTTCCTCGTAGTCAAAAACATTTTTAATACAGTTAAAATAACGGGCGTGCTCGTCTGACCATTCCCACCACGGCTTGAAGCCCTCAAGCTCTTTAACAGCCATATATACGGCGTAGTCGGTAACCCAGTGGTTTTCTATTTCAAAGTCTTTAACCTCCTGAGCGATTTCATCTGTTATATTTAAAAATGCTGCCTTAAGAAGCTCAAGCCGCTTCTGAGCGGCGAATTCGTAGTCCGCCGTATAGGGCGAACCCGAATAAACG
Source organism: uncultured Clostridia bacterium (assembly GCA_946628455.1). GTDB lineage: Bacteria > Bacillota > Clostridia > Oscillospirales > Acutalibacteraceae > Eubacterium_R. The sequence goes on from CAMOWP010000195.1 coordinate 1,104, forward strand.
TTACTTTCAATATCGCTATCGCTTACAAGCCCCATCTCTTTGAGACCGTCGGGGTTGATAAAAAGATAATTTCCTGCAAAAGCGCTTGCGGAGCAGTACGGTGAATTAGCCGCGTCAACAGGGTTAAAAGGTAATACCTGCCAGTAGGTGAAGCCCATATCGGAAATTCTGTCTATAAAATACTTTATGTTGTCGTCAAATACGCCTATTCCGTATTTTGACGGCATTGAGCTGATATGAAGAAGAACTCCCGCTCCTCTCTGTTTTAACATAGTGTTTCTCCTTTAATGTGTTAGAATTATAATACCACGTTATAGTGTAAAAATCAATATTTGGATAATCTATATAATTTATATTATAAAAATTATTAAATATTTATTATTTTATATATTGAATATAATAAATTCATTTGATATAATACAGAAATAGTGGGTTATTATAATTATTTAAAAAGGGGTGAGAGAATGGCTTACGAAACAAAGCGCCTTGATTTTGATTCGCTTGAGCAGCAGAGAAGCTACGAGCAAAAGGTAAAAAAGCTGCTTAAAGAGCGCTACAGCGAAAAGCCTCTCGCCTGTGTTGTAACCTACGGCTGTCAGCAAAATGTTGCCGACAGCGAGCGGATTAAGGGTATGCTCAGTGAAATGGGCTACGGCTTTACGGAAAAGCGCAATGAAGCAAAGCTCGTTATCTTTAACACCTGTGCCGTACGTGAACACGCAGAGGACAGAGTGTACGGAAATGTCGGCGCGCTTAAAAAGTACAAGCTTGCAAATCCCGACGTAATAATTTCACTTTGCGGCTGTATGATGCAACAAAAGCATATTGCCGACAGAATGCACGAATCGTTTCCGTTTGTAGACTTGGTTTTCGGAACTCACGTTGTTCACCGTCTTCCCGAGCTTCTTTATAAAGCGCTTACAAGACGTAAGAGAGTTTACGAGCTTCCGGATATGGACGGCGTTATCGCCGAGGGAATCCCCGTTAAAAGGGATAACGACAGAAAAGCGTTTCTACCTATTATGTATGGCTGTAATAACTTCTGCTCATACTGTATAGTGCCTTATGTAAGAGGGCGTGAAAGAAGCCGAAGGGTCTGCGACATTGAAAGGGAATTCAGAGAGCTTGTTGATGAGGGCTACAAAGAGATAATGCTTCTCGGTCAGAACGTCAATTCCTACGGAAAAGACCTTGAGCCGAACGTCAGCTTTTCTCAGCTTTTAAGACATCTTAATTCAATAGAGGGCGACTTCCGTATTCGCTTTATGACAAGTCACCCTAAGGACTGTACAAAAGAGCTTCTTGAAACTATGGCGCAGTGTGACAAGGTTGCAACTCATCTTCACCTCCCGTTTCAGAGCGGTAACAACAGAATCCTTAAGGCGATGAACAGAGGCTACACAAGAGAAAAGTATCTTGAGCTTATAAACTATGCAAAGGAGCTTATGGGCGACAGTCTTTCAATTACAAGTGATATTATAGTCGGCTTCCCGGGTGAAACATACGAGGAATTCCTTGACACAAAGAGCCTTGTTGAAGAGATTGAGGCAACCTCGCTGTTTACGTTTATTTATTCCCCGCGCGAGGGAACTCCCGCCGCAAAGCTTGACGACCCCGTTCCCCACGAGGAAAAAGCAAAGTGGCTTGCCGAGCTTCTTGAAGTGCAGGAAAAAATGTCTGCAAAACAGATGAAGCTCCACGCGGGCAAAACCTTTAAGTGCTTCGTGTACGGTAAAGGAAAACTGGGCGATAATTATCTTGCCGCAAGAACAGACGGCAATTTGATTATAGAATTTGTAGGTGACGACAGGCTCATCGGCACCTTTCAGAATATCAAGGTTATTGAGCCGCTTTCCTTCGTTTTGAAGGGCGAAATAG
>CAMOWP010000196.1 GCA_946628455.1 uncultured Clostridia bacterium
AAGCAGAGAAAAGGCGTCCTCCGTTTGCCTCAAAAGAGTGCACACCTCTGAAAAATCAGCCGTAGGCCTCACGTCAAGCGCAAGCTCCGCAGCGTCCTCGCAGGAGGTTTCGTTTTTCAGAAGCTCAAGTATCTTATTCAGTTCAAGCGTTTCGCAGTTTTTATCAAGTGGTTTCATAAGCTTTTAATTGATTTATAAAATTCAAGAGTGGTAAGCCTTCCTTCAACGCGGGAAAGCAGATATTTTTCGCATATATCGCAGAGAGTTACAAGGTTTTCCTCGCTTAGCTTAAACGAGAAAAGCTTTTTTATGTCGTCGGTAAGGCAGATAAAACGGATTGCGGTTATAACGCCTATCGGAGCCGTCAGCGCATTGTTCCTGAAGCAGTTTTTGCAGTAGATGCAGCCTTCCTCAATATCAAAAAACATTGTGTCGCTTTCATATTCTCCGCATCGGTAGCACGCGAGAATATTCGGCATATAGCCGCCGAGGCAGAGCATTCTCATTTCAACCGCAGCCTTAATCAGCCTGACGTCCTTATTTCCCTTACAAAGCAGGTGGAGCGCATTCAGAATAAGACGGAGCATTTCGTGAGAGGGCTGCTCCTCGCTTCCGAGATAATATGTAAGCTGAGCGAAATACTGAGCAAGCGAAAGCCGCTCGATATCCTGCCTCAAATCGAAAAAGACCTCAATCGGCACGGCGCTGTCGATAACATATGCGTCACGCCCTCTGTAAATAGTAAATTCGCTGTAAGCGAAAAGCGAGGTTGCGGAAAGATTCTGGCTCTTAACGCTTTTTGCCCGCCTGACGAACGCCTTAATAAGCCCGAATTCAGCGCTTAAGAGAGTGACAAGCCTGTCACTCTCCCCGATAGTCTGTTCTCTTATTATCAAGCCCTTCGTTTTCGTTTGCATTCTTAGTTTCCCTGTTTTGTTCTCTGTATTTTAAATAGTCCTCAACCTTACCCGACTGAGTAAAGGAGTTCCAGAGCTCGTCCATATTACCGCCTCCGATATTATCATATCCCCTTTGGCGGCTTCAAGCTGAGGTAAATTAATCCAATCCGAAATTATGGATTAAGCCCTCGCGGTTTCTCCAGTCCTCCTTAACCTTGACCCAGGTCTGAAGATTGACCCTGATGCCGAAAAACTTTTCAAGGTCCTGGCGGGCAAAGGTTGAAATTTTCTTGAGCATTGCGCCATTTTTGCCGATAACCATACCCTTGTGCGTTTCGCGCTCGCAGTAAATAGTCGCTTCAATATCAAGAATATCGGCGTTGTCCCTCTCCCTCATTTTTTCAATTGATACGGCGATGCCGTGAGGCACCTCCTTATCCATAAGGCGAAGGATTTTTTCTCTGATTATCTCTGCGGCAAGCACTCTTTCGGGCTGGTCGGTAAGAGTATCATCGGGGAAAAAGTGCGGCGAGTCAACCGCGAGTTTTTCCATCTCCTCAACGATTTCGTCAATATGCTCGCCCGTTGCGGCGCACACGGGAACGATAGCCTCAAAATCGTAAAGCGAATTGAACATAACAATGCGCTTTAAAAGCTCTTCTTTATCAGAAAGCATATCGATTTTATTAATTGCAAGAATAACGGGCACGCCGAGCTTTTTAAACTTTTCAATAAGCTCAGCCTCGCCCTTCTTTAAATCGCCCTTAGCTTCGGTTACAAAAAGACAGCCGTCAATTCCGCCGAGGGAATCGCCGACAGCCTTATACATCTTTTCACCGAGCTTATTATGAGGCTTATGATAGCCAGGGGTATCTGTAAAAACAAGCTGTGTTTCGCCCTCGGTGAGAACGCCCATAATCTTTGTTCTCGTTGTCTGAGGCTTGCTTGAAACGATAGCTATTTTCACCCCGAGCATTTTATTGAGTATAGACGATTTGCCGACGTTAGGGCAGCCGACAATCGCGATAAAGGCAGTTTTAGTCATAAATCACTCTTCTTCCATATAATAGGAATTATCTCTTTTAAGCCCGATTTTCGTAAGCACGGTTTCTTCCTTTTCACGCATATGCACTTCCTCAATTCCGCCGTTCTCGTGGTCATATCCTAAAAGGTGGAGCATTGAATGTACAGTTAAAAAGCCGATTTCCCTCTGGAGCGAGTGATTATAAAGCTCAGCCTGCTCCATAGCCTTGGGAACGGAGATAACTATATCGCCGAGGAGCTTTGCGCCCGTGTCAAGATTGGTGTCATACTCGCCGTTTTCGCCGAGCGGGAACGAGAGCACGTCAGTTTCTCTGTCAACGTTTCTGTATTCGCGGTTGAGCTCGTGGATAGTTTCATTGTCTACAAACCTTACGGACACCTCTGCGCTGTCCTCAAAGCCCTCGTTTTCAAGAACTGCGTGGCAGCAGCGGCGTATCAGAAGCCTTATTCCCGAGGGAATTTTAACGGCCTTCTGGTCGTTGGAGATAATAACTTTTACCTGGTTCATTACTTGTTTTTCTCCTCGTCATATTTTTCATACGCGTTGATTATGTCCTGTACAAGCCTGTGACGGACTACATCCTTTTTGTTAAAGCGTACTATTTCTATATCATCAACATTCTTAAGAATGCGGATAACTGTTTTAAGCCCCGATTTTTTGCCGTCAGGCAAGTCAATCTGGGTAATGTCTCCCGTAACCACCATTTTTGAGCGGAAGCCGAGACGGGTTAAAAACATCTTCATCTGCTCGGGCGAGGTATTCTGCGCCTCGTCAAGAATAATGAAGCTGTCGTCAAGAGTTCGCCCTCTCATATATGCAAGAGGCGCAACCTCAATTGCTCCCCTTTCCTGATAACGCTGAAAGTTTTCAGCGCCGAGCATATCAAAAAGCGCGTCGTAAAGCGGGCGGAGATAAGGGTCAACCTTACTCTGTAAATCGCCCGGGAGAAAACCAAGCTTCTCCCCTGCTTCAACCGCAGGACGGGTTAAGATAAT
>CAMOWP010000197.1 GCA_946628455.1 uncultured Clostridia bacterium
TAGACGAGCTTATCGAGGGCGAAAAGCCGAGGCAGATTGAGTTTGCGAGAATGAATCTCAATTACACTCTCACCTCAAAGAGAAAGTGCCTCAAGCTCGTTCAGGACGGAATCGTTGACGGCTGGAACGACCCGAGAATGGCAACGATAAGCGGTATGCGCCGACGCGGCTATCCTGCGGAGGCAATCCGCGATTTCTGCGAAAAAATCGGTGTATCCAAGGCTTACAGTGTTATTGATTTTGCGCTTCTTGAAAGCTGCGTAAGGGATTCGCTCAACAAAAACGCTCCGCGCGCAATGGCAGTCCTTGACCCGATTAAGCTTATTATCGATAATTATCCGGAGGATAAGGTTGAGGAGCTTGAGGTTGAGTATCATCCCGACCATGAGGAATTCGGCAAGCGCACTATTCCGTTCGGCAAGGAGCTTTATATCGAGCGCGATGACTTTATGATTGAGCCGATTAAAAAATACCGCCGCCTTTTCGTTGGCAATGAGGTAAGGCTTTACAAGGCATATTTTGTAACCTGCACGGGCTATGACCTTGACGAAAACGGCGAAGTAACGGCTGTTCACTGCACCTATGACCCAGAGACCTTCGGCGGAGACGCTCCCGACGGACGCAAGGTGCGCGGCACAATCCATTGGGTTTATGCAAATGACTGCGGCGAAGCTGAGGTAAGGCTTTACGACAGACTCTTTGACGTTCCCAACCCGAGCGACGAGGAGGGCGTAAGCTCCTTCGAGGATAACCTCAACCCCGATTCGCTCGTTAAAAAGACGGCGTATATCGAAAGAGCGCTTAAGGACACGAAGGCAGGAGACCGCTTCCAGTTTATGAGAACGGGATATTTCTGCACGGACACAGATTCAACAGATGAAAAGATAGTATTTAACAGAACGGTAGCGCTGAGAGACAGCTTTAATAAGAAGAAGTAATTATGGCACAGAGAACTGATATTAAAAATATAGCAATTATAGCTCACGTTGACCACGGCAAAACGACGCTCGTTGACGAGATGCTTCATCAAAGCGGAATCTTCCGCGAAAATGAGGTAGTTCAGGAAAGGGTTATGGATTCAAACGACCTTGAAAAGGAGAGGGGAATTACCATCCTTTCAAAGAATACCTCAATACATTATAAGGACACAAAAATCAATATTGTTGACACCCCAGGCCACGCTGATTTCGGCGGCGAGGTTGAGCGAATTTTAACTATGGTAGACGGCGTTCTGCTTTTAGTTGACGCGTTTGAGGGCTGTATGCCGCAGACGAGATTTGTTCTCAAAAAAGCGCTCGGTCTTAAAAAGACTCCGCTTGTTGTAGTCAATAAAATTGACCGCGACGGCGCAAGGCCCGAGGAGGTTGTTGACGAGGTGCTCGATTTATTTATCGAGCTCGGCGCGGACGACGACCAGATTGATTTCCCCGTTGTTTACGCTTCCGCCCGCGGCGGCTATTCAAGCCTTGACCCCGACGTAAGGGAAGGCGATATGAGGCCGCTGCTTGACGCTATTCTTGAAAACATCCCGTCCCCGAGCGGAGACGCTGACGGCGCAGCGCAGATTCTTTTCTCCTCGCTTGAATATGACGATTACGTTGGAAGAATCGGAGTCGGCAGAGTTGAAAGGGGAACAATCAGGGTTAACACTCCTTACGTTCTCTGCAAGCAAAACGGCGAAGAGGAAAACGTTAAGTTCTCACAGATTTATCAGTTTGAAGGGCTTAAAAGAGTTGCCTGCACTGAGGCGCATTTCGGCGACCTTGTCTGCGTTGCGGGCGTGCCCGACCTCAATATCGGCGAAACCGCGTGCGACCCCGAGCATATCGAGCCGCTCCCGTTCGTCAAGATTGACGAGCCCACCATTTCAATGAATTTCATTGTTAACGATTCGCCGTTTGCAGGAAAAGAGGGCAAGTACGTAACCTCAAGGAATATCCGCGACAGGCTCTTCAAGGAGGTTGAAACCAACGTTTCAATGCGCGTTGAGGAGACGGATTCAATGGATACCTTCAAGGTGTCGGGAAGAGGTGAGCTTCACCTTTCAATCCTCATTGAAACCATGAGGCGCGAAAACTTTGAATTCGCCGTATCCCGCCCTACTGTTATTCTTAAAAAGGACGAAAAAACGGGGCAGACCCTTGAGCCCGTTGAAACGGCAATTATCGAGGTGCCCGAGGAATATGTCGGCGTTGTTATGGAAAAGCTCTGCTCGCGTAAGGGCGAAATTGTGAATATGGATACCCGCTCAACGGGTATGACTCACCTTGAAATAAAAATCCCGTCCCGCGGCTTAATCGGCTACAGAAGCGAGTTCTTAACCGATACAAACGGAAACGGAATTATGAATCAGCTCTTCTCGGGCTACGAGCCGTTCAAGGGCGATATTGAAACGAGAAACAGAGGCTCAATAGTTGCCCACGAAACGGGTACAACAACGGGCTACGGCCTCTGGAACACTCAGGACAGAGGCAAGCTTTTCGTAGGCCCCGGCGTTGACGTTTACGAGGGTATGATTGTAGGCGAATGCGCGAAGGACGAGGACATAGTCTGCAACGTCTGCAAGAAAAAGCACGTAACAAACACACGTGCAAGCGGCTCAGACGAAGCGCTTAAGCTCGTTCCGCCGACTACTCTCTCGCTTGAGCAGAGTATGGAATTCTTGGCTGACGATGAGCTTCTCGAGGTAACTCCAAAGAGCATCAGGCTCAGAAAAACTATTCTTGATAAGGCGCTCAGATTAAAGGCTGAAAGCCGCAAAAGATAACTAATACATATAATAAAAGGATGTGATGATATGAACGAAAAAGCAGGTTTGTATTTTCACATCCCTTTTTGTAAAAACAAGTGCCCTTACTGCGATTTTT
>CAMOWP010000198.1 GCA_946628455.1 uncultured Clostridia bacterium
GGTTTTCACCTCTACAAATGACATTGTAACAGTTTTGTAACCAAAATGCAATACTTTTTAAAAAATATTCTTCATATTTTTTACAATCTTTTCATATTTTTATGTCTTTCATTTGTACAATATGAACAATTGTTGCTAATTGGGACTAATTTCGTAAAGTTTTTCACTTTACACCTGATAATGCTTTATTCAGCTGTAAAGTATATTTGCTTGTCATTTGAAGCCGTCATTGTTCCCTTTGCTTCAGGATTGCTTTCGTTAAGCTTTTCCGTTGCGGTAAGCGCAGCATAAATCTTTCTTTCGAGGTTATCAAGGTTGCCGAGCTTAAAGGTCAGCCTGCCCTGATAAACCAAATAATTGTTATTTACATCCTTTGTGCTTATTGCAGTAATATCCGTAAGCTCCATTTTTTTGATAACGTCTGTAAGCTTTTTCAGATTCTTTGCCGTTTTCTTTCCTGCAAAAGCAGCCTTCTGGCCTTTGATTGCGGTTTTCAGCTTTACATCGTTAATAACTATTGCGCCTTCCGGAACTGAACCGCCGTGATCTTCAAGCACCTTAAACGTATCGTCAAGGTAGGTATAACTTTTATCGCCGTTTAACACGCAGTAAACCTGAGGCGTTTCCGTTATCGTTACAGCTATAGTTGACGGAAGCTTTCTTTTTATTTTAACCTCATAAACATAAGGAAGATTTTCCTTAACCTTCTGAGCTGCTCCTTTTTTATCAACAAGGAACAGATTTTCTTCCTTTTCAACAGGAAGCACCGCCATAATCTCTTTTTGGGAATAAACCTCGTTGCCTGTAACGGTAATATTATGAATCTTAAATAAAACTGTAAGGCTCAGAACTACTACAAGAGCCGCAAGTGAAACTCCGAGAGCGCCGTAGAAAATAATTTTTCTCCTGAGCTTGCTCTTTTTTCTCGTATTTGTTTTTTTCGGGGCCCTTTCCCCTTTGCGGGAGGAGCCTTCGCGCTCTCTCTGCCGCTGAGCACCCGACCGGGAATCCCTTCTTTCATTTGAAAATGAACGGAGATTAAGGAAATCGGGGTCAGTTTGAGAGTAATCGTATTCCTCTCTGCCTGATTTATAGATTTTCGGAGGCTCAAGCCCGAAGCTCCCAAGCTCACGGTTAAGCGCTCTGTCCTCTTCGCTCACTCTCGGTCTGCTGTTGTTTCGGGTTTCCTTCTTTTTCTTTTTCATCGCTAATCCTCTTTACGGCTGCGCCTAAGGAATTAAGCTGCCGCTCGAAATTTTCATATCCTCTGTCAATGTGGTGTATATCTCTGATTTCAGACTCGCCCTGAGCTGAAAGCGCCGCAATAACGACCGCTGCGCCGCCTCTTAAATCAGTGCAGCAAGCGCTGGCGGGCTTCAGCCTTTTGACGCCGTTAATAACCGATACTCTGTCCTGAACAGTTATATCAGCGCCGAAGCGCATTAGCTCCGGCATATGCCTGAATCTGTTTTCAAATATTGTTTCATATATCATACTTACGCCGTTTGACAGGGTCAGCATTGCTGAGCACATTGCCTGGGAATCCGTTGGAAACCCCGGGTAAGGTCTTGTTTCAATTTTCTTTACGCGCCTTATTCGTTTCGGCGCTTTTATCACAAGGCTTGAATCGCCTGCATACAGCTTACAGCCCGCCTCGTTAAAAACGCTGAGTACAGGAGCGAGGTGCGACAGCCTTATATTATTCAGCCTGACGCTTCCGCCTGTAATTGCGGCGGCGCACATAATTGTTGAGGCTAAAATTCTGTCAGGAATAACGGTGTGCTCCGTGCTGTGAAGCGAAGCTACTCCCTCAATTTCAATAATGGTACTGCCTGCGCCTTTTATCTTTGCTCCGGCGCCGTTGAGGAATTCACATAAATCCTCGATTTCAGGCTCGCGGGCAGAGTTGATAATCCTCGTTTTTCCCTCATTGAAAACGCTTGCAAGAATCAGGTTTTCAGTTGCGCCTACGCTTGGAAAAGAAAGAACTACTGCTTCAGCGCCTTTATTGCTGTAAGAGCAGAAAAGGGAGCTGCCGTCTGATTCAATTCCATATCCGAGCTCGCTTAAGCCTTTAAGGTGAAGGTCAATCGGTCTGAGCCCGATTTTGCAACCGCCCGGAAGATAAAGCCGCGCCGTTTTCATACGTGAAAGCAAAGCGCCTAAAAAAATAATCGACGAGCGCATTTCCTGCATAAGCCTCTGCGGTATGTCATATTTATTTACTGAGGACGAATCTACTATAAGCGTTTTACCCTCACGCTTTACCCTCGCGCCGAGATGCTCAAGAATTTTTACGGTGTTATCTACGTCGGAAAGCTGCGGACAGTTATGTATTACGCTTTCGCCTTTAATAAGAATGCTTGCGGCGAGAATAGGGAGAACGCTGTTTTTTGCGCCGTGGATATATGCGTCTCCGCTGAGCTTAGTTAATCCGTTAATCCTGAAATATTCCATTAAACCACCTTCAACGTTATATTATGATGAAGGTGGTGTTTTGCTACTTTAAACGCAATAAAGCTGAGCTTATATTATTTTGATAAATAAATTATAACCTCGGCAATTCTTTCACGTGAATCAAGGATTGCCATTTCCTTTGCGTTTTTCTCAATCTCAAATAAGGTCTCCTCATCAGAGAGAAGAGAATCTATTTCTTTTTTAAGGCTTTCGCCGCTGAGGTCCTTTTCCTCAATAATTCTTGCGGCGTTTCTGTTAACGAGCGCCATAGCGTTATGGAACTGATGATTTTCAGCAACATACGGAGACGGAATAAGGATTGAAGCCTTACCCATTGCCTCGATTTCAGACAGAGAGGAAGCCCCTGCTCTGCCGA
>CAMOWP010000199.1 GCA_946628455.1 uncultured Clostridia bacterium
CTCCTCTCTGCCCTTCCAGAAGGTTGCGCGGTAATTCAAGTCAAAGCTTACAAGAGTGCCGTATTTCTTAGCCGTCTTTGCAACCTCAAGACAGCATTTTGTTGTCTCCTCGCTCATTGCGGCAATAAGTCCCGAAAGGTGAAGGATGCCAACGCCCTCCTCGCCGAAAATGCGCTCAAGGTCAAAATCATCTGCAGAAAGCGTTCTTCCTACCTCGCCCGCGCGGTCGTTCCACACTCTCGGCGCCCTGAGCCCGAAGCCTGAATCCGCAATGTTGAACTGGTGCCTGTAGCCCCACGGACCTCCCTGAGGAACGTCCTTGCCCTCAAAACGGATATTGCGCGCGCGGAGCTGACGCTTTATAAAATCAGCCATCGGAGAGCCTTCAACAAACTTTGTCATAACAAGACATTCTTTTCCGAGGCTTGAGGCAACGTTGAGCACGTTGCTCTCTGCCGAGGTTGACTGTAAATAAAACAGATTGCTGTTCTGTACTGCCATACGGTCCTGCGGAGTAATTCTCAGTCCCATACTCGTTACCGTTGCAATTGCATATTTTTTCATAACAACACTCCTTTGCTGTTTTTTATTATAATAATAATTATTGTTTATACTATCATATTGCATAGCAAAAATCAAGGATTTAACCGCCATAAATTACATAAAAAGTCCCGAAAGCTCAGTGCCTTCGGGTTACCGCCCGGTTATCTCCCAGTAGTATTTTCTTTTGCATTCGGGAAAATCCTCCATAACGCCGTGCTCGGGGTCGTAGAACGTGCCCGCGCAGTACAGCGACCAATGCCAGCACCGCGGCGTTTCAAGGCTTAAAACGCAAACGCCCGGAAGCTCCGCTTTGCTCTCGGCATGCTTCCTTTCATCAGCCATTTTAAGCCCGCGGGAAGCAAGAAAGCTCCTCATTTCCCGAAGGTTTGTTTCCCTCTCGTTTTCAAGCTCGCTCGCAACCTTTTCTACGGATACTCCCGTTAGCATTGCAAGCACCGCCTGACCGCACTGAAGGTCGTCAGGCTCGTGAATATATTTTATTTCCTTAATCATTTTAATCCTCTTTAAAAGTATTCTGCGCTCATTATACCACAGCCGCTCCCAAACCTCAACAAAAAGCAAAACCCGGAGCCCTGCGGACGCCGGATTTCGCTGTAGCTTAGTATTCAGCCTTTCGGTATTTTATTTTCAATCGCTTTTCAATTCCGGTAATCAAACTGTCGCACAGCTTATTATAGCCGATAAGCTTTATAGCGCTGTCATAAACAAAAGCGTATGCAAGGCTTGTAACAAGAAGCATCAGCGTTATAAGCGCCCAATTCTTGAACGAATATATGAAATCCTGAAAATAATAAGCTCTGATAAACGTATGCGTCATAAAGATTGTTGTTGCATGCTTGCCGATAAACTGAAGTATCTGCTTTATAACGGGGATAAAGATAACAAAATTATAACAGTAATAAATAACAAAAAGCGGAATAACAGAATCCATTACCTCTATGTACTCGGAGAGAAGCTTTCCGTCATACTGCCTTATCAGGAATACGAACGCCAGTACTGCTGTTGAAATTATGAATTTCAGCGCAGTGCTGAGTTTATCGTTTTTAACTATCTTAAGATTGCAGAGCTTTTCAAGAATATCCTTGTCAGCACACCATATGCCCAACGTAAGCATAAACAGGTATCTTGTAAGATTGTTCTTTTCAATGCCTAAAAACTGCGGAAGCAATGGCGCGAGAATAACAACAATTATTCCGAAGCGCTTATACAGTTCATACAAAAGCGGCATAATCAGAATAATTATTATAGCAAGACTCATATACCACCATGTTCCGTTAAAGGTTGGCGTTTTAAACAATTCAGACAGTCCAAAAGCGTCGGTTAAAAAATATAAAACCGATTCAGGTTCTTTCCCGTATACAGTCAGGTAATTATGAGTATTTTCAGTAAATGCATATCTGTAATTCAAAGCAGAAAAAATCTGCCATACCGCAAACGAGCCCCAAAAGCCCCAAAGAAGCTTAAACAGCCTTATTAATGTAGTTTTCTGATATGATGACGTCTTTTGCTTGTTATCGCTGCCGGCTGTGATTTTCATACAGCTTTTCGTTATTCCGAACGCAGATATGAAAACAAACATCGCAACGCAGATTTTACCGAAATTGGCAAGGTCAACAACCTGTTTTTCGGCAAACGGAGCAAAGCTTACCGTATAGCCCTCCCAACGCTCAGGAGCGAGAAAGCAATGATGAAGCATCATAAGTATTATGGCAACGCCTTTAATGCTCTGTGAAGCAAACTTTGAAAAGCTTCTGTCCTTCTTCGCTTCGCTCAATCACTTCACCTCACCAAGCATATGCTCGTTAATATAGTCGTACAGTCTGTCTGCGCAATTATCAAGAGGATAATAAAAATTATCCATTCTCTCTTTGTATATATCCTCAACCTTAAAGCCGCTGTTTATAGTGTCAACAACTATATTTGCAGCCTCCTCAGGATCTGTAGTAAACCTGCCGAAAGCATCCTCAAAGGGGAGGTCAAGCTTTCTGTAATGTCCGAGCCCCGCTGTAAACTGAATATAGTCCGGCACAAAATACATTATCGGTCTTGAAAGGCAGGCATAATCAAAAACGAATGATGAAAAGTCGGTTATGAACATATCGTAATCGGTTACGTCAACGTTTCTTTCGGCAAGAACGATATTCTTTGTCGTGAAATTGAATAACTGCGAAGCCTC
>CAMOWP010000200.1 GCA_946628455.1 uncultured Clostridia bacterium
GAGGAAATATGAGCAAAAGGCGTAGAGCACGCCGAATGCGGCGCTGACAAGGGAGTGCCTGTTCTGGCTGTGCTTGACGTATAAGGTAAAGGTGCCGGCGCTTAAAATACCCTTGATTGCAACAAGGCTTGTGATTGCGTACGGCATATCCTCTCTGTCAAAAAGAAGAATAATTGCAGACAGCGGGCTTGAAAGATAGTTGAAATAGTTGCCGAGGAACGAAGAGCCGCCGCCTGAATTCCAGGAGTAAATGAAGCTCTTGAAATGGGTAACCCTGTCGTAAAGCTCGCAGAACAGCGGGCCGTACTGATGATAAAGGTCCATCCTGAGAACTGTCAGGTCTCCGAAGGGGAACATCTTTTTAATAAGATAAATAAACGCAATTGAAAGGAAGGTGAGCCCCATAGCGGCAAAAACGAATCTGTTGTCGAAAAAGCGCTTGTAGATTCTTCCTCCGTTGATGCTTTTTGGGTTCTCCTTGCAGTCAAAAACAATAAGCCTGTCAAAGTAGTAATCAAAAAACAGGTAGATAAAAAAGCTTGCCAGAAAAGCGAATGCGTCGTTTTGTTTCAGCAGCGTTACAAATGCAAAATAAGCAATTTTGTAAAAGCCGAAATCAATCAGGCACCTGAAAAGGTAAAACAAAAGCTGCTTAACTTTTGACGTGCGCGCTCTTTTTCCGAAAACAAATTTCCTTTCAACAATAAATAAAACAGCCGCCGAAACTGCAGCAGCGATTCCGCACGCAACGGGAGCGGAAAGCGCAAGAGCAATTTTGAAAAGCTGCTTTAACACTATGAATAACAGAGAGACCGCAAAAAGGGAGATGCCCCAGTTTACGGTTTCGCCGTTGACGGTTTTGTTTGAAATTATTTTATTTGAAGAAGCCGTTATATCCATCAGATAACCTCATAAATAATTTATATCATTTAGATATTAACATAATTAAAATAATAGTTCAATCAATGCGGGGCAATTTTAACCTCTTTGTAATATTTAAATGGACAATCTCATAATATTGACTGAGGTGAAGAATTTGAAATGGGAAAAAATTATCGGCTTTATGAGCTCTCCATTTCAGGAAATTTTCAATATTATTGATTTTCAGATACTTGAAAAAGTAACTGAGCTGAGAATCCGCAGGTGCGGTTATATCACGCTTGTAATAAGAAATACGACCTATTTTATCGACTGTAACGGAGACCTTTATAATTCGCCCTCGGCTCACTGTGTAAAAATGAACGGTGAGGAATTTGATTCTCTCTTTCTTTCGCTTTGCGATTATTCTCTCCATGCCCATATGGAAACGCTTAAGGAGGGATACCTTACGCTTGAAGGCGGAATAAGGATAGGCGTAGCAGGCGAGGCGGTTTTTGAGGGAGATGGGCTCATCAGCGTTAAAAATATTTCATCTCTCAATATCAGAATCCCTCATTTTGTTGAAGGCTGCAGCAGTGAAATAATCAAACAGCTTTACTTAAAAAATATACCGAGCGTAATAATTGCTGGCAGACCGAACAGCGGAAAAACAACCCTGCTGAGAGACCTTGCCCGTCAGCTTTCCGACGGCGCTTCGGGCAGGAGCGTCAAGGTATGCATAGCTGACGAAAGGGGCGAGCTTTCAGGCGGCGGCAGGGGAGTTAATACAGACGTCATATCCTATTATCCAAAAGCCAAAGCCATTGAGATTGCCTCGCGCACTCTGTCTCCCGAGCTTATTGTATGCGACGAAATAGCAACGATTTCAGACGCTGAAGCCGTTAAAACGGGACTTGCCTGCGGCGCAGCGTTTGCGTTATCCGTTCATATCGGTGAAAAAGAGGATTTATTCAGAAAGCCTGTGCTTTTATCGCTTCTTGAGAGCGGCGAATTTTCTTATATCATCCTTCTTGATTCGTATACATACAAGGCAGAGATAATTGATGTATCGGAGGTAATCGGTGAAATTTGCAGGAATAACAACACTCCTGATTTCTACAGCGGGTATAGGAATTCACTTTATCTTGGCTCTTAAAAAGAGGCTGACTGTCTGCCGCGAGCTCATTAGCCTGTGCGATATTCTTAGTATAGACATTTCCTTCAGAAAAAATTCAGTTATCGCAATTATTGAAGAGACGAGCTTTAAATCGCTTTCTTTTATTACCGCTCAGAGCATTAAGCAAGAGGGCGCTGTTGAATCTCCGCTGAGAGATGATGAAAACACTGAGCTTTCCCGCTTTCTGTATTCGCTCGGAAAAAGCGATACATCCTCTCAGCTCAGGCTGATTGAAGGCTTCAGGCAGTATATAACGCTGAGGGAGGAGGAATACCGTAATAAATTAGAAAAGGATTCAAGGCTTTACATCGCGCTCGGAATTTTCAGCGGCGCGATTATCAGCCTTATATTTATATAATCGGGTGGGATAAAAACTTGGATGTGAATTTTATTTTTAAAATTGCGGCTATCGGAATTATCGTTGCTGTTCTGAATACTCTTCTTACCCGCTCGGGCAGGGAGGAGCAGGCTATGCTTACAACGCTTGCGGGAGTTATAGTTGTTCTGATGATGATGATTCCGCAAATCAGCGAGCTTTTTAAAACTGTCAGGGAGCTGTTCAGCCTATGATAAAGCTCCTCGGAATATCGCTTTGCGTTGTGTTTTGCTCATTAATACTCAGAGATAAAAACAGAACTGTTGCTATGCTTCTTACACTGTCGG
>CAMOWP010000201.1 GCA_946628455.1 uncultured Clostridia bacterium
AGAGCGAAAACAGATGAAACAGACCTTACGAAAATCAAGTTTGAAAAGTACCCTGACGACAACACCTACTGCCCTGTTCTTGCGGCAAATGAATTTGAAGAGGGCACGGGGCATCACTCAATGATTAAGGAAAACGGTCAGTGGTACGCAATATATCACGCACGCGATTATGACGACGGACTCGGCGCAGACGCATTTGATGCGAGAAACGCGAGAATCTGCAGGCTTGAGGTAAAGGACGGAATAATCACGGCGAAAAGATTTAAGGATCACATATAATGAACGAATGGAAAAACAACTTAAGAAAAATTGAGCCGTACGTGCCCGGCGAGCAGAGCAAGGACAAGGACATAGTTAAGATAAACGCTAACGAAAATCCATATCCGCCGTCGCCCGCTGCAATAAAAGCGCTTAAGGAATTCAACGCGGATTCCCTTCGCTTCTATCCGCCTGCAGACGCAACTCCGCTCAAGGCGGCAATCGCTGAATACTATGGAGTTAAGGTTGAAAACGTATTTCTCGGAAACGGCTCGGACGACGTTATCGCGCTTTCATTTCAGGCGTTTTTCAACAGCAAAAAGCCGATAGCTTATCCTGATATAACTTACAGCTTTTATCCCGTATGGTGCGACCTTCTGAGCATTCCTTATAAAACCTACCCGCTCGGCGCTGATTTCAGAATAAACGTTGACAATTACAAAGAGGAAAACGGTGGCGTTATCATTCCCAACCCAAACGCGCCGACCTCACTCGGCGAGGGCGAGGAATTTGTAAGAAGGCTTATGGATTATAACGCCGACAGCGTTGTTATAATTGACGAGGCTTACGTTGATTTCGGCGGCAAAAGTTCTGTACCGCTCACAAAGGAATATGAAAACCTGCTTGTTACGGGAACTTTTTCAAAATCGCGCTCGCTGGCAGGAATGAGAATAGGCTTTGCAATAGGCAGCAAGGCGCTGATTTCCGTTCTTGAGGCGGTTAAGAATTCCTATAATTCCTACACGGTTGACTCGCTTTCAATCGCAATGGGTATCGCTTCAATTAAGGACGATACATATTTCAAAGCGACTGTTGCAAAAATAATCGCAACACGTGAGAGAGTAACGAACGAGCTGAGAGAGCTCGGCTTCACTGTTTTTGATTCGCAGGCTAACTTTATTTTCACAACTCACGAAAAATTCAGGGCTGAGGAAATCTTTAATTATCTTAAAGAAAGAAAGGTTTTCGTCCGCTATTTCAGAATTCCCGCAATTGAAAACTATCTCAGAATTTCAATCGGAACTGACGAAGAGATGAACGCGTTTCTTAAAGAGCTCAAAGGCTATATAAAGGAGAAGAAATAATGAAAATTCTCGGTGCATTAATGAACGCCGCAAACTACGCTGTCGGGCTTGCAGTTGCTATAATACTTATTTTTAAAAAGGATTTCGTAACTGTATTTTATATAAGCGGAATGACCTCAAACGAGTGCCTTTTCGTTAATATGATACTGTTTCAGGCGGGGCTCGTTCTGCTTGCAATACTGCTTATTGTTATGAACAGCGCGCCTGACAATAATACTGAAATTGTGTTCCCTCTTTTCTATGAATTCGTTCCGATTCTCCTTTCAGGCATAAGCATTTACTATGCGTTTACGGGCGACACTGCAAGGGAAAAAATTGTTGTAATAATCTGCGCAGTGCTTTATTCGGTATTCTCGGCAATAATCATCTATTCAGGCTCAAGGCTTTTCCAGCTTAACCCGAAGAAAAAGAAATAAAGCAGACTGCATAACCAAAGCAAAACGGAGAGAAGGCTATGATTCAGAGCATTGATAAAAAACATTTAATGGAATACGCCGATATTTACGCCACGGCGTTTTCCGGCGAGCCATGGAACGATAACTGGAGCGCTGAGGACGCTGAGCTTCACATTTCGGAAATAATGGAATCAAAGCAGGCGTACGGGCTGGAATACATAAAGGACGGAAGGGTTGCAGGCTTTCTCCTCGGGGCTTCCATGCTGTTTCATTACGGAAGAACCTTTGAGATAAACGACCTTGCCGTGCATCCGGATTTTCAGGGACAGGGCATAGCAACCGAGCTTATTGATTTTTGCCTTGATGAAATGAAAAGGCGCGGGATAAAGGGCGTAAATCTCATCACTCAGGGGGAAGGCTTCCTGCCTGATTTCTACGAAAAGCACGGCTTTAAAAAGGAGACAAGAGTTATCCTGATGGGAAAAGAATTATAAAAACGTATAAAGGGGCTGCTCCCTCAACAAAGCATAATAAAAGCTATCTCAAAAGAGATAGCTTTTAATTGTTGTGTTTTATTCTGATTCGGCTTAATCGTCGTCGTCGCTTGAAAGCTTGAGGACTGCGAGGAACGCCTCCTGCGGCACCTCAACGGAGCCGAACTGGCGCATTCTCTTTTTGCCCTCCTTCTGCTTTTCAAGGAGCTTTTTCTTTCTTGTAACGTCGCCGCCGTAGCACTTTGCGAGCACGTCTTTTCTGAGCGCCTTAACGGTTTCCCTTGCGATAATCTTTCCGCCGATTCCAACCTGAATCGGAATTTCAAAGAGATGGCGTGGGATATATTTCTTAAGCTGCTCGGCAATTCTTCTTGCACGCTGGTACGCCTTTTCCCTGTGGATAATAAACGAGAGCGCGTCAATAACGTCGCCGTTGA
>CAMOWP010000202.1 GCA_946628455.1 uncultured Clostridia bacterium
ATTCGTTTTGCATTAATCTTGTAAGGGAAAACTTTTTTAAGCTTGACATTGAGCAGGATTTCAGAATTCTTGATAATTCCGAATCGCTTCTCATTGAGCAAAACGCGATAGAAAGCGTTATCGAAGAGCTTTACAGCGAAGGTGAGGAGGAGTTCAAGGCGCTTGTTGAGCTGCTTTCAACTCCTAAAAACGACGATGAATTAATTAACACCGTCAAGAAGATACATAATTATATTTCCTCTCAGCCCTTCCCGCTTTACTGGCTTGATAAAATAGGCGAATACTATAACCCCGAAAATGATATAGATGAAAGCGAGCTGAAAGGCTTTATAGTTGACGAGCTAGGCTTTTATCTGTCATATGCAAGGGAAATTTCAGATTACATTAAAACTCTCGTTTATGACGACGAGGAGCTGTTTGACAATTACAGTGCGCTTTTTGACAGTGACGAGCTTGTAATCGGCTCGCTTGAAGGTTCGCTTTCTCTTAGTTGGGATGAAATAAGAGATGCATTTCAGAGCGTGAATTTTTCACAGCTTCCGAGAAAGGGCAAGAAGGCGGACATTGAGAATAAAGAGGTTGTTAAGGCGTTCAGGGAGAAATATTCCTCCTCAGACGGGATTATAAGAGACAAATGCTGCGAGCTGCTTGATATGAGCAGCGAGGATATAAAATCGGATAATGAAATAATGTATCCCGTTTTCAATTCGCTCACCGACCTTATAAGAAAGTATGATTCAAGGCTTCTTGAAATCAAAAAGGAGCTCAACGCCTATACCTTCTCAGACCTCGAGCATTTTGCAATCGACCTTCTTTTCAGACTTAACGGCGATGAGATTGAAAGAACGGAGCTTGCGCTTGAGCTTCAGAGCGGCTTCAAGGAAATCCTTATTGACGAATATCAGGACACAAACTCGGCACAGGATACTCTTTTCAGAATGCTTTCAAACGGCAGAAACCGCTTTATGGTTGGCGACGTTAAGCAGAGCATTTATCGCTTCCGCCTTGCAATGCCCTCAATTTTCAACGCTAAAAAGGACGGCTACGCGCCGTACAGCAAGGACAGCGCAGAGGTAAATCAAAAAATTATTCTTGATGAGAATTTCCGCTCAAGAGAGGGAATCTGCGATTTTACAAATTTCCTCTTCTCCAAGCTTATGTCCCGCAAAATAGGCGAGCTTGATTATACAAGCGAGGATTATCTCAATTTCGGCGCAAAAAAGTATCCGCCGAAGGAGGCGCCCTGCGTCGGGCTCAATGTTATTAACCTCCCTGAGGATGAGGATTCCGTTGAGTTTGAGGCAAGGCAGGTTGCCGAGCTTATTCTCGGCAAAATCAAAAGCAGAGAGCAGGTTTTCGAGGATAAAAAGCAGAGGGATATTGCCTTCGGTGATTTTGCAATTCTTTTCCGTTCGGCAAAAAAAACTATGCCGAAATATCTGAAAATCTTTTCGGAATACGGAATACCTGCTGTTGCAAACAACAGAACAAATCTTTTTGACAATAACGAGGTTTCAATCCTTATTTCTCTCCTTCGTGTTATTGATAACCCCATTCAGGATATTCCGCTGCTTGCAACGCTTATGTCCGTTTTTTACGGCTACAGCGCTGACGATATTGCCATCGCGCGCAACGGCTTCCGCTCGGGAAGGCTTTATTCTGCAATCTGTAACAGCTCAGAGCGCTTTTCCGATTTTTTAAGCGACCTTGAAAGGTACAGAAAATATGCCGCTTCAATGAGCGTTGAAAGCCTTATTAGGCAGATTCTAAGTGAAACCTCTTACCTCGCGCTTATATCCGTTATGGGAAACTATGAGCAGAGAAGGCTTAACGTACTCAAGGTTGTTGACCTTGCAAGGAGTTTTGATAACGGCGAAAACGTCGGGCTCACTGCGTTTATGCGATATATTGATTCTGTTATCGAGGCTAAGCTTGAGGTTGAAAGCGCTGAGGTTTCAGGCGCTGATTCAAACGCAGTAAAGCTTATGTCCGTTCATAAGTCGAAGGGGCTTGAGTTTCCCGTTGTCATCCTTGCCGACACCGCAAGGAAATATAACCTGCTTGACGAAAGAGCCGCAGTGCTGTTAAACCACGAGCTCGGAATCGGGCTTAAGGTTATTCACACCGAGGATTTAACGGGTAATACCTCAGTTCAGTATAACGTTCTCAAAACGGTTAACACAAACGCCGCAATGAGTGAAAATCTAAGAGTTCTCTACGTTGCCGTAACAAGAGCGAAGGAGCAGTTTATCGCCTTTGCAACTTATAAGGAGGCTGAAAATAAGCTTGCCTCCCTCGGCTACAGAGTTCTTTCTGACAGAATTCACCCGTATTCCGTTAAAACAGCGAACAGCGACGCAGAGCTTTTAATACCGTGCGCTATGCTTCACCCGGACGGGGAAAGGCTCAGAGGCTATTGCGAAAACGCTATCGTTCCCGATTCCTCCTTCGGATTTGATATGGAGGTTAGGCTGATTGATTCTTCAAGTGAAACGCTTGCTGAGGAAAGCGCTACAGCCGCCGCTGATATGCAAACTGTTGAAAGAATTAAAGAGAGGCTTTCGTTTTCATATGAAAGGAAATCACTCGGCGCATTCAGCTCAAAGCGCACAGCCTCCTCGCTTGATG
>CAMOWP010000203.1 GCA_946628455.1 uncultured Clostridia bacterium
ATCTCGATCAATTAATAGCTTCCATAATTTTTTATAGCTAACATTCATACGGTTAACCTCTATAAATCTAGACATATCGCTTAAGCTAATTATATCATACGAAGTTCTCAATTTCAAACAAAAGTTAGCCATAAAAAACGTGGATATCAAATCGAAGCTAATCCTACATATCTTTTCCTCTTCATAATTGGCATATGATAGAATACTTTTAAGAGCATTAGGCTCCATAATGGAAATATTTAATCATGGAAAAAGAAACAGAAAACACTAAAATATATCACTGGTTTCTCAGCTTCGATATTGCCGTCTTCGGAACAAAAACAAAAAAATCAGATGATTTTCCAAACCTGTTAGCAAAACAGTTGAGTGGATACTTTTTTCTTTATCATGCCAGCGGTATCCATTGTATTCGATGCGCTCGAAATGCTCAATGATTGCGGCGCGGCATACAGAAGCGCCAGCGACAAAATCAAACGTCTGATGAATCAGGCGATATTCGATAGAATCTACGTCATCAGCAACGAAGATATCCCTCTCGGCATCGAAGGAGAATATAGACCTCCGTTTGATACGATCCTTGCTCCGGCAAAACAGGAGGCGTCGGAAAATACAGAACAAACACAAGACATTGCAAAAGGCCGCATCCAAAACTCTCACGGATGCGGCCATTTTGCGGATAATTCCACGTTTATGCGAAGTTACTCAAATTTTTTAAGGATAAAATTTCGAGTAACAAACTTTTGGTGGAGGCGGTGGGAGTTGAACCCACGTCCAAAACCGTATTGCCAAGGGCTCTACGGGTGTAGTTTGTTATTTAAGCTTCCCCTCGCCGAACGGCAGCAAACAGCCTTTCGGTTACGGTAGTCTCTTATACCTGACAGAAGCCGAGACGCTCATCTGTTCATGTTCGCCGCTGAAACGACGCTCTCAGAAAGTCCGCGGCACTACTTTAAGAGAACGAAGGCGCGCTTAGGCAGCCTTAAGAACTGTACGATTAGTGTCAGTTAATTTTAAGTTGTTACTTTTAAAGTGGTGCAACTCCACTACCCGCTGACCAAGGTTCTGCGACCCTGTCGAAAGCCTTTCGCCCCCAAGTCCAAACATATTGCATGACAGAAGCATAATGCATACTTTATGCTAATTATCACTCAATACATTTCTCCTTTTCAAATCAAAATTCGGCTTCGCCTGCTTTTGATTTGGTGAATTGTCAGTATCTTTCTTTAAATTCGCGCTCCATTGTTCGGCGCGCGGTTTTCTTTGCTTCGGTTGCTCTTTTGTCGTAAAGCTTTTTACCTTTACACAACCCAATCTGAAGCTTTGCTCTTCCCTTTGTTATATACAGCTCAAGCGGGATGATTGACAGCCCCTGCTGCTGAGACTCGCCGAAGAGCTTCATAATTTCTCTTTTGTGAAGAAGCAGGCGTTTTTTTCTCATAGGGTCACGGTTAAAGCGGTTGCCCATTTCATAAGGCGAGATATGCATACCGATTGCAAACATCTCACCGCCGTCAACCGAACAGAAGGAATCCTTAAGGTTGACTCTGCCTGCTCTTATTGACTTTATTTCCGTTCCATAAAGCTCAATTCCTGCTTCATACGTTTCAAGAACAAAATAGTCGTGATAGGCTTTTTTGTTCCTTGCGATAGTCTGAACATTTTCCACGCCTATCACTCCCTTCTATTTTTCTTTAGATTACGCTTCTTCCGTCAATTGCACGGGAAAGCGTTACCTCGTCAGCATATTCAAGGTCTGCGCCGACAGGCACACCGTACGCAAGGCGGCTTACCGTTATTCCCATAGGCTTGAGAAGCCTTGAGATATACATTGCTGTTGCCTCGCCCTCTACGGTTGGGTTTGTTGCCATTATAACCTCTTCAACCTCGCCGCTGCCGAGCCGTGAAACAAGCTCCTTAACGCGAATCTGGTCAGGGCCGATATTATCCATAGGTGAGATTGCGCCGTGAAGCACGTGATAAAGCCCGTTATATTCGTGAGTTCTTTCAATCGCGGCGACATCACGCGGGTCCTCAACAACGCAGATAACGCTTTTATCCCTGTTATCAGCCTTGCATATCGGGCACAAATCGTCGTCCGCAAGGTCACAGCAGATTTTGCACTGCTTAATCTTAGTGTGTGCGTCAGTTATTGCCTGAGCGAATTCATTTGCTTCAGCGTCAGACAGCCCGAGCACATAGAAAGCCATACGCTGCGCGGTTTTATGCCCTATTCCCTGCATACGCTCAAACTGGTCTATTAAATTCTGAAGCGGAGCAAGATTATGCGACATATTATTACCTCTTACTTACCTATTAAAGTCCCGGGATATTAAGGCCGCCTGTTGCGGCGTCCATCTCTCTTTTGCTCTCCTCGTCAATCTGGCGGTTAGCCTCGTTAAAAGCGGCAACGAGCATATCCTCGAGCATTTCAACATCGTCAGGGTCAACAACCTCGGGATTGATGCCGATTGCCTTGACCTCCTTGCTTCCGAGCATAGTTATTTCAACCATACCGCCGCCTGAGGACACAACGTATTCCTTCTGCTCAAGCTCTGCCTGCTTAGCCTCAATCTGCTCCTGCATTTTCTGAGCCTGCTTGAGCATTGACTGCATATTCTGCG
>CAMOWP010000204.1 GCA_946628455.1 uncultured Clostridia bacterium
CGTTCGTATTCTTTGTTGAGGAGGACAACCCAGTTGACAATCTGACAAGCGACGACATAAGGAAAATCTATCACGGCGATATTGAAAACTGGAAGGAGCTTGGCGGTAAAGACGAGAGTATCGTTGCGTTTCAGCGTCCTGAAAACTCAGGCTCGCAGACGATGATGCAGTATTTTATGAAGGACGTTTCACTTAAAGAGCCGAAGCAATACGAAACAATTGACGCTATGGAAGGCGTTATCAACATTGTTGCTCAGTACAGCAACGAGGACGGCGCAATCGGCTACACCTTCCGCTATTTCCTTGAAGGGCTGCACCAGGAAAAGGGCGTTAAAATGCTCAGCGTTGACGGCGTTTATCCAACCGTTGAAAGCGTTGAGGACGGCTCTTATCCGCTCACCGTTGACCTTTGCCTTGTCACACGCAAGGAAAACAACCCGAACGTTCAGAAGATGAAGGAATTCATCCTCTCAGACGACGGGCAGTACATAATCCGCGAAACAGGCTACGGAAGGCTGGCAAAGCAGGATAAAGCAGAGTAAACACACAGGAGGATTAGTTATGGCATTTTCAAAGGAGAGGCTTCAGAAAAGAGTTTCCGAGGCGATGGCAGCTGTTTTTGAGGACTGCTCTGCGGTTGCTCCCGCAGGCGCTTTTGCAAAGAATACGCCCGCAGACGCGTGGATTATTGAGCTTCTTTCCTTTGCAAGCTACATTGCGGAGGCTGACGGAAGAATCTCAAAAACAGAGGTTAACGCGCTCAGGGAAATGTTTTCAAATGCGGGTGCAGGCGTTTCAAAAAACATAATGAAGATTATGGCTTTATCGCTTTCACAAAGCGACCTTGACATTATGCCTTACGAAATTGACGCGGTTATTGCAAAGGACAACGAAAGGCTTGCCGCGGGCAGCGAGCGAGTTCCCTCCTCCATTCAGCTTGCCTGCCTTTACTACTGGACTGCCGAATACATAACAGAGGCTGACGGCAAGAGCCTGCCCGTTGAAAACGCAGCTAAGCTTCCCGTTCTGGAGCGCATTTTTGAAAAGCTGAAAACGGAGCTTGAGCTCCCGCAGGAGGAAACAAAAAGGCTGTTTTTCGGCACCCTGAATTCAATCAAAAATTAATAACTCTTGAAACTGCTTTAACAAAATGATATAATATCGGCAGTTTACTATAATTTTGTCTATCAGGAGGAGAAAATGAAGCTTAACAACATTGATTTTGACACCTATTTCAATAACTATCCTGACGAAAACGGTTATTTCGGAAAATACGGCGGAGTTTACGTTGACGACAAGCTTAAAGCGGCTATGGCTGAGATAACTCAGGCTTACTATTCAATTTGCCAGTCAAGAAAATTCATTGCCGAGCTCAGAAGAATCAGAAGCGAATTTCAGGGCAGGCCCACCCCGATTTCGCACCTTGAAAGGCTTTCTGACTCCCTTGGCGGAAAGGTTCAGCTTTACGCAAAGCGCGAGGATTTAAACCATTCGGGAGCTCACAAGCTCAACCACTGCATGGGCGAGGCGCTGCTTGCAAAATATATGGGCAAGAAGAAGGTAATCGCTGAAACGGGAGCAGGCCAGCACGGCGTTGCTCTTGCAACCGCGGCGGCTTATTTCGGGCTTGAATGCGATATTTATATGGGCAGCGTTGACATTAAAAAGCAGGCGCCTAACGTTGCAAGAATGAAGGTTTTAGGCGCAAATGTTGTTGAGGTTACTCACGGACTGCAGACTCTCAAGGAGGCTGTTGACGCCGCTTTTGAAGCATACAGCAAGGAGTATAACGACGCGATTTACTGCATAGGCTCAGTGCTCGGCCCTCATCCGTTCCCGATGATGGTGCGCGATTTCCAGAGCGTTGTAGGAATTGAGGCAAGAGAGCAGTTTGTAAATATGACAGGTCACCTCCCGAACGCAATCGTTGCCTGTGTTGGCGGCGGAAGCAACTCGGCAGGGCTCTTCGCGGGCTTCTTAAACGACCCCGTTGACATCTACGGCGTTGAGCCCCTCGGCAGAGGTGCCAAGCTCGGAGACCACGCCGCAAGCTTAAAGTTCGGAACAGAGGGAATAATGCACGGCTTCAACAGCATTATGCTTAAGGATAAAAACGGAGACCCCGCGCCCGTTTATTCAATTGCAAGCGGACTTGATTATCCGTCCTCAGGCCCCGAGCACGCCTTCCTTCAGGAAATCGGAAGAGTTAAATACGATTTAATAGACGACGAGGAATCAATCGACGCGTTCTATAAGCTCTCAAGGCTCGAGGGAATCATCCCCGCTATTGAAAGCTCGCACGCAGTAGCCTACGGAATGAAGCTCGCGCAGACTATGGACCACGGCTCAGTTCTCATCAACCTTTCGGGAAGAGGAGACAAGGACCTCGATTTCGTAATCGAAAAATACGGAATAAGATAATCAGACAGCTATAAAAAGACTGCCCGCCTGATTGGCGGACAGTCTTTATTTATTTAGTTTTAACTGATTTTGTTTTACTGTAGGCGGAATACATTTTTGTTTTCTTTGAATCCACCTTAACGCTTTTATATGAGCGGATTTTAATATAATACTTCTTTTTGCTTTTAAGACCCTTGATTGTTTTGGCGACCTTAGAAG
>CAMOWP010000205.1 GCA_946628455.1 uncultured Clostridia bacterium
TGTCAGCGCTGTAAAGAGCGGCGAGGATATGCCCTGTCTGGTGAGAGGTTTTATAAAGCTTGGCGCCAGCCGCCTTAGCAAACGCTTCGGCAATTCCCTCGCCTACAAGAAAGCACGGCATATAGCTGCCCTCAACGCTTCTCGGCCTTGTGCTAACTCCGACAGCCTGGATATTATCCGTATCGAGCTGACAGAGGAGCTGCGGCATATTGACCGTATGCTGAAACACAGCCTCGCTCTGGCGCAGGCCGCGTTCTCCCTCCTTAACTGTAAGCAGCTTTTTCGCCTGCTTTATTTCGCCGTTTTCAAGGGTGGCAAAGGAGGTTGTGTAGTTACTTGTGTCAAACCCTGCAAACATTACATATCCCTTTCGGCAGCGCCGAGGATTCCGTTAATAAAGGCTGAATCCTCTTTTCCCGAATACTTTTTTGCAAGCTCAACAGCCTCGTTAATTGCAACAGAAGCAGGAACGTCATCCTCATATTTCATCTCATAAATTGCAAGCCTGAGGATTGCGAGATTGATTTTAGGAATACGGTTGAGCTTCCAGCCCTTTGAGTAGGACGAGATAATCGAATCAAGCTCGTCCTCCCTTTCGCAGACTCCGCCGTAAAGCCTTTTTGCATAATCGCCGAGCTCCTCAACGTTTTCACTGTAAAGCTCGGGAACCTCGGCTTCCTCTTTGCTGAACAGGCTTTCAAAAATAAGAAAAAAAGCCTGCTCTCTCTGTTTTGTTCTTGTCATACAATCACCCGTAAAATAATAAAAAGGCTGAATAAAATCAGCCCTTAAATTTTTTAGATTTTCAAAGGTCGTTTTTATTCGACCCCAATTATAGCATATTATTAATAAATATACAATACTTAATTTGACTGGATTACGGTTACATCCTGAAAGCTGCAGCCGAGCTGCTGCATTGCAATATCCTTAATCTGAAGGATAACGCTGTCGGAAAGCTCTGCAACATCAACTATAACGTCAACCTTTTTACCGTCGTCGCTCACAACGGCGATACAGTTATCAACGCCCTTTGCCGCAACAAGCGTTTCAATTTTATTTTCAATGTTGATAACGGACGAAATATCCGCAAGCTTTTTTGCGGCTTCTTTTTTTGCCTCAGCGCTTTCGCTTTGGGAGTCAATTATTTTCTGGAGCTTTTCGCTTGATTCGTCTCTTGCAGTCTGCCTGTTAACTCTTGCCTCGGAAAAATATTTACTTTCTGCGCTTTCACTCTGAGCGGGCGCGTCAACATATTCAGCCTCGCCGAGTGTTTTTGTATCCGACGCGGTAATCTGCGGCTTAACGTTTGCGGAGTAATCGGAATTTTCATAATACCAGTTACCCATAACGCCGACTCCGAGCAGCAGAACGAACGCCGCAACCGCAAGCTTTGTTCTTCTTGCGCGGCGCGCTTTCAGCTCAGGCTCGGTTAAAATAGGCTTTTTCTTTTCCCCGCCGCTTTCAAAAAGCCCGTCGTCCTCTTCGTTTCCGAAGCTTTCGTCTTCAAACGCAAGCTCGGCTTTTTCCTTTAACTCCTCATCGTTTACAGCCTGAGCAAGGTTTTCCTTTTTCTTCTTTCTCATAGTAACAATCCTTTCTATGACTTATATTTTGAAACGCTTATTTTTGTTACGGGTATGCCGTAAAGTGACGACACGCTGTTGAAAATATTTTCCCTGACCACCTCGTTATCAGCTCCGTCGCAGACGATTGCTATTCCGCGGATTTCAGGAAAATACTGCTTTACAAGCACCGGCGCTTTGCTGCCGTCCTCCTCATATAATACATATTCATCATTTTTTGAATAAGAACTGTCGGACTGATTTTCCTCTGTATTTTTAGCAAAAACGCTCTCGTTTGTATCGCTGAGCGTTATCATAACCTTGCACCGCCCCGCTCCGTTTATTGACGAGAGCAGGCTTTCGGTTTTTTCTTCAAGAGACGAGATATACTCAGAATAGGTATAGTCTTCCGTTATTGACTCCTGCGCATTGTTATCACGTGGAGGAATAAGCTCAGAAAGCATTATGAGAAGCACGCCTGCAAGCCCGGCGGCAATAAGAATTTTAAGCCCCTTTTCGCTTCCCTTAAGCTTTTCAAAAAGCTCCTTTATTTTACTCTCCAATAGCTGTCACCTCTGCATCAATCCCAAGAGAATCAAACACTGTTTTTTTAACCTCCTCCTTACTGTAGCGGCTGCCGACGGCAATTTTAACCTTATTGACTCTAAGCTCTCCGCTTTCGTAATCAAGCGACACCGATGACATAACGGAGGCTCCCGTTATGCCGTTTTTCCTGAGCTCCTCATTAATCTTCTCATTGAGTAACGCTTCGTACTGCAGCGTGCTGTCAGAGGCTTCAGACTGAATACTGTAAGGAACAAGGCTCAGCGCTTTGATATCAAAATCCCTGAGCGGATATAAAAACGAGATAAACACGAACAGCGAAATCAGCGTTTTATAAAAGCGCTTCATACTGCCGCCCGGAGTAAAGAGCGACAGAATTACGGCAGCTATCAGCGCAGTGCAGACGCAAAG